>NZ_LSIX01000135.1:0-47772 GCF_001556475.1 Methylobacterium sp. CCH5-D2
GCGCGAGGCCGCCGGTGAGCTGGCCCACCGCCTCCATCTTCTGCGACTGGCGCAGCTTCTCCTCGGTCTGCATCAGCTCGTCGGTCCGTTCGGCCACGCGCTGCTCGAGGGTCTCGTTGAGGGCGCGCAGCGCCGCGATGGCCCGGTCGCGCTCGGCCTCGACGGCGCGGCGCTCCTCAACGTCGATGAGGACGCCGGGGAAGCTCAGCGGCGTGCCGTCCGGCGCGTGGTCCACGCGGCCGTTGGCCTCCAGCCAGTAGTACTTCCCGTCCGTCCGGCGCGTGCGGTACTGGTGGGCGTAGGCGCCTCCCCGGGCGATCGCCTCCCGGATCGCCTCGGCCAGCCCCGCCTGGTCGTCGGGGTGCACGGTCGCGACGATCTGGGCGAGCGGGATGCCCTCGCGCCCGAGCGCCGGGTCGAGGCCGAAGCTGCGCGCGAAGGCCTCGTCGACCGCGAACCGATCGGTGGGCAGGTCCCAGTGCCAGGTGCCGATGATCGCGCCGGCCGCCAGCGCGAGCTGGACGCGCTCCACGTTCTCGCGCGCGAGCGCCTCGCTGGCGCGCAGGCGCTCCTCCGCGACCCGCCGGGCGGTCACGTCGTTGAAGATGATCGCGATCTGGCGGTCGGCCGGCTCCCCGACGGGCACCGCGCGCACGTCGAACCAGCGCTTGAAGGCCTCCGCATAGCTCTCGAAATTCGCGGGCTCCCGGGTCTTGGCGACGCGCCCGTAGGTCTCGAACCAGAATCGTTCGAGGTCCGGCGCGAACTCCGTCACCCACTTGCCGCGCAGGTTGACGCCGGATTCCCGCTCGAAGGCCGGGTTGGCCTCGAGGAAGCGGTAATCGACCGGCCGGTCGTCGGCGTCGAACTTGACCTCGACGATGGCGAAGGCCGCCTCGATCGTGTCCAGGATCATCCTGAAGCGCTCCTCGCTGCGCGCCAGGGCATCGACGGCGCGCCGCTGCTCGGTGATGTCGCGCGCCACGCCCGAGAACCGGACCGGCCGGCCCCGGGCGTCGCGCTCAATCTCGCCCCGGCGGGCGATCCAGCGCAGGGCGCCGGTATCCGGCCGGCGGATGCGGTACTCGACGTCGCGGGGTGGCCGGCCGCTGCGGCGGGTCTCGGCCGTCGAGATCAAGTGCCGGTCCTCGGCGACGATCAGCCGCTCGAAATCGCCTGCCGGGTAGCTCTCTCGCACGGGCAGGCCGTAGAGACGGCAGAATTCCGGAGTGGGGTGGAGGAGGCCGTCCGCGATGCTGACGGTGAACAGGCCGACCCCGCCGGCCGCCTGCGCGCGCCGCAGGTTGGCCTCGGCCGTGCGGAGGGCTTCGCCGGCCGCGTGCTGCGCGGTGCGGTCGCGCAGGAACTTGACGTATCCCTGATGGGTTCCGGCCGGATCCTGCAGCCGCATCAGCTCGCCGGACGCCCACAAGGCCGTGCCGTCCTTGCGCAGATGCCAGCGCTCGTCGAGCGCCCGCCCCTCGCGAGCCGCCGTCAGCAGTTCTTGGGCCGGTATGCCCGCCTCCCGGTCCTCGGGCGTGAAGATCAGGTCCGTGGTGAGCCCCGCCACCTCCTCCGGCGACCAGCCGAGGATGCGCGCAGCACCCGCGTTCCAATCGACGATCCGGCCGGCGAGGTCGAGCAGGAGGATGGCGTAGTCGGTCGCGCTGTCGAACAGCGCGCGGTAGCGACCCTCGCTGACCTGCCCGGCCCGGCGCGCCTCGGCTTCGCTGGCCTGGGCCAGCCCCGCCGAGATCATGCCGGCGAACAGGCGCGCCGCCCGGAGGTCGAGCTCGGCGAACGCTCCGGCCCGGTCCGACTGGAGCTTGAGGACCCCGACCGTGTCGGATCCGCGCTTGATCGGCGCCATCACGCAGGCGCGCAGGCCCATGCGCGCGGCCAGGTCCTGGTTGACGCGGCCATCCGCCCGCACGTCGTCCAGGCGCAGGGCCTCGCCGCCGCGGAAGCAGGCGCCCGACAGGCTGCCGTCGAGCGGGACGCGCAAACCCTGCCGGTCCGTCAGGCGGCCACGGGTCGTGCGGTAGAGCAAGGTGTCGTCGTCCAGGAGTTCGATCACCCCGCCCTCGGCCTGCGGGACGGCGCGCATGGCCCCGGCCAGGAGCGCATCGAGGATGCGGTCGAGGTCGCCGCCGGCCGCCAGCACGTCGGCCTGTGTGGCGATCAGGGCGTTCTGCTGCGCGATGGTGGCCGCCTGCTCCGCCAGGGCCACGTCGCGGGCCGCGACGGCGCGGCGGATCTCCAGCTGGCTCATCACCTGCCGGGCCAGCGCCCGCAGCCCGCGGGCCTGTGAGGCGGTCAGGCCGTCCGGCCGCGGCGCGCCGTCGATCACGCACAGGCTGCCGAGCACATGGCCCTCGGGGCTGCGCAGCGGCGCGCCCGCGTAGAAGCGCAGGTGCGGATCCTCGACCACGAGGGGATTGGCCCGAGTCCGCGGATCCTGGGTCAGGTCGGGTATGACCAGCAGATCCGGTGCGGACAGGACGTGGACGCAGACCGACCGGTCGAGGTCGGTCTGGCAGTCCGGGAAACCCAGGCGGGCCTTGAACCACTGCCGACTGTCGGCAACCAGGCTGACCAGCGCCACCGGGGCGGCGCAGAGCTCGGCGGCGAGCTGGACGACGTCGTCGAATCCCTCCTCCGCCGGCGTATCGAGGATGCCGTAGGAAGCGAGGGCGTTCAGGCGTTCGGTGTCGTGGACGTCGGACAGGTCGGACGGGTGTGACATGCGGAATGGGATCTTCGACGGTTCCGGCTCATAGCGTGAAGCGAGCGGCCGCGTCAGCCTCTGCGCTCGCCCCGCGCGACCTCTCGCATCCGCCCGAAGCGCGCGGCTAACGGGGGCGACTTGCGGTTGCGGCCGCTCGCGCCTCGGCGACGAGATCGCCGAGGATCGCGAGCGCCCCGCGCGTGATCGCTGGTCCCGCCTTTGCCGGGCTACCCGCCGCGAAGGGCGGCTGCGGCGCATATTCCGCGACGAGCTGGGCCGTTCGCGCATAGTCGTCACCCCGCAGGCGGGCGGCGAGCGCGAGGGCGAAGTCGAGCCCGGCCGAGATGCCCGCCGCGGTGATCCGGTTTCGGTCGAACACCACGCGCTCATCGACCGGGACCGCGCCGAGGAGGGGCAGCACGGTGTCGCGCACGCACCAGTGCGAGGTCGCGCGGTATCCGTCGAGCAGCCCCGCGGCCCCGAGGATCAGCGAACCGGTACAGACGCCCGTGACCCAGCGCGCGCGACCCGCCCGGTCCCGCAGGAAGGCGAGCGTGGCGGCGTCGCGCATCTGGGCGGGGGTACCGTCACCGCCGGGCACGAACAGCACGTCGAGGTCGGCGGGACAGGCGGCAAAGCTCGTCGTGGCAAGCAGGCCGATGCCGGTGTCGCTCGGTACGGGGCCGGGAGTCCGGGCGACGAGATGGAGGCTGCCGGGTGCGAGGCCCGCGAGCAAGTCGTGCGGGCCGACCACGTCGAGGGCCGTCATGCCCGGATAGAGCAGCATGGCGATGCGCATCGGCCGCCCTGCGGCGAGCGGAGGGGGTGCGTCGCGGGCCTGCGCCCGACGGGGCAGAAGGCTCGCGGCCATGAGGGCGGCCGCACCGACCTCGCGGCGACTCACCATGATCGGTCTCCCTACGCCGCGACGGCGTCGAGGATGCGCGGGATCGCCGTGCGCATCCTGAAGAAGCCGCGCGTCGCGTGCGGCCAACTCGCCTCGTCCCAGGTTCGGCGCAGCCGCAGAACCCCGGCCGGCAGATTCGAGGCGCTCGGCCCGACCGGTGCCCAAGCACCAACCACCGGAAGGTCGCTGGACCAGCCGGCATCCGCCGGCATGGCCGGGCAGGCGAAGTGCGCCCCCGCTCGGGCCAGGGCGTCCGCCATCGCCGCCGCGTCGGCTGCCCGCACCGCCTCGCTCGCGCCCGGTGCGTGGGCCAGCAGCCCGCCGACGCATACGACGCGGGCGGGGTCGAGCGGCAGGCTCTCCGGGTGCAGGTCGTCGAGATGGATCAGCAAGGCGACCGAGCCGGCAGGAAGCGGGTCGGCCGGTGCCAGCGGCACTGTCGGGGCGATCTCGACCTCGCTCAGCGGGGCGGCCCGCTCATCGAGACCGACCGGATCGAAGCGGCCATCGGTGTGGCGGCGGATGTTCTCGGCACGGGCGAGGTAGTGCTTGCCACGCGTGTGCAGTCCCGCCACCCATCGCCAGGACAGGGTGTTCGAGGCCGGATCGCCATCGAGCAGGTGGCGCAGGAAGAAGTCGGCACCGAGCGCCCAGGGCAGGCGCAGGGTGAAGATCCAGATCGAGGCGAACCACATCCGCGCGTGGTTGTGCAGCCAGCCGGTCTCGACGAGTTCGCGCGCCCAGTCGTCGAAGCCCTCGATGCCCGTGCGTCCCGCCACCGCCCGCTCGTAGGCGCGGCGCAACCCGGACGCGGTGGCAAGCTGCTCCTCGCCCGCGGCGACGAGGCGGAGATAGTCGGCCCAGATCGCCGGGTGCGTCTCGAGATAGCCCTTGAAGTAGGTCCGCCAGAACACCTCCGAGATGAATTTCTCCGCGGCTCCGCCATGCGCCTCCCGGGCTCGGGCGACGATCTCCTGCTCGGTGGTCAGCCGGCGTCGCAGGTAGGGCGAGAGCGCCGATGTCGTCGTCTCCGCGTCCGGACCGGGTGCGATGTTGCGCTCGGCCGCGTAGTGTGGCCCGAGCCGGTCGGTGATGGCGGCGAGACGAGCGAGGCCGGCCTCGCGGGTCATGGGAAAGGCGCGATCCATGCCGCCCAGGTAGAGCGCTGCAGAGCCGGGCTCACGCCCTGCGACCTTGCGACCGTCCGCGGCGCATCGGCCGCGGGCTGATACCGGCAGGTCCGGACATCGACCTCGTAGGCGCAGGCCTGTCACCCGACGCGGTGCCGCAGGCAGTCGCGGTCGTGGAGGCCCCGTCGTCCGCAGGGCGTCAACGCGATTGTGATGCGGCGCCCCCGGCGATCGCGCAGAGGGCTCGCGCCGTGCGAGATTGCGAGACCAGTCCGTGTAGCGGGGCCCGGCGGACGACGACCCTGCCTGGGACGCCATCACCGATCACACGGCCGGCGGCTCGAAGGTGAAGAGCGCGATGACGCACGGCACCGTTCGGGCCGGCAAGGTCTCGGCGGAGGGCGGCGCGCGCACGCTCACCGTGAGCTACGGCAAGGACGGTGGTGCGAAGACGATCGTCGTGCCCTCGGATGCGCCGATCGTCGCCTTCGAGCCGGCCGGCAAGCAGGTGCTTGTCCCCGGCGCGAAGGTCTTCGCCGTGGTGGCCAAGGATGGCGGCAAGACCGACGGAAAGCTCGTCGCGGTGGGCAGGGACGGCTTGACGCCTCCCATGTGATCGGAGCCTCGAACGAGGCCGTTTCGGGGGGCTGGCGTTCGTCCGGACGCTCTCGCCTTCGACAGGCGCTGGGCGGCCATCGCGCCGCCCTTGCCGCCCGGACCCGCTGGCTGCGCCTGCGCCGATCGGACGGCGATCCTGAAGGGTCAGCGCATATCCGGGAGGATCGGCGGCGATGCGTCGGCGGCTCGGCGAACCGGGATCGCCCGCATCCCTGGACGGGGTTGGGAGCGGGTCGCCCGGTTCCGGGCGCGGCGCGAGAGCCCGCCCCATTCGGACGCTCTGGCCGAGCACGTCGCGGCGACTGGGCTTGTCGGCCGGCGACCCGTTCGATTTTTTAAGCATCGCCGGGACGCAAGGCTGAAACTTTCCCACCCCTGGCCTCCGTAGGGGCTCGCGACGCCCCCATAGGGCGCACCTCCAGGGAGACACCATGTCCACGACCCTTCTCCGCCTCGCTCTCGGCCTCGCTCTCGTGGCCGCCACCCCGGCTCTGGCCAAGAATCCGATGGTCGGCGGCGCGCCGATGTTCGCGAGCAAGACCATCGTCGAGAACGCGGTCAATTCGAAGGACCACACCACGCTGGTCGCCGCCGTGAAGGCCGCGGGCCTCGTCGACACGCTGTCGGGCCCCGGCCCTTTCACCGTGTTCGCGCCGACCAACGCGGCCTTCGGCAAGCTGCCGCCGGGCACGGTCGAGACGCTGGTCCAGCCGCAGAACAAGGCCCAGCTCACCGGCATCCTGACCTACCACGTGGTGCCGGGCACCTACACGTCGAAGGAGCTGATGAAGCTGGTCCGACAGGGCGGCGGCGAGGCCACGCTGAAGACCGCACAGGGCGAGCCGCTCACCGTGGCGATGGCGCGCGGCGGCAAGGGCCTGACCGTGACCGACACCAAGGGCAACACCGCCCGTGTCACCATCGCCAACGTGATGCAGTCGAACGGCGTGATCCACGTCATCAACGGCGTGCTGATGCCCTGATCCCCTCCGAGCGGGCTCCGGCAGACGTCGGAGCCCGCCTCACTCGCGCACGAGCTTGCCCGAATAGATGACCGGACCGGTCGGTACGCCGGTCGGCGAACCGCCCTTCGGCTCCACCGAGACCGCTAGGCTCATACCGTCCGCGTCCGCACGCAGGGCAGCCGGTATGGGCCGCCGGGCGACGCCCTCCGTGATGAGACCCAGGGAGCGCGGCGCGGCGCCTGCCCCCACGTACCAGAGCTCCAGGTTGCGGTCCGGCGGCGTCTCCGCGGCGAGGCTGCGGACCTGCACGGTGCCGCTGTCGAGATCGACCCGCACGATCAGAGCGGGCAGAGCGCCGCCGCGATCCACCACGGCGAGATACTGCCGCTCCGTGCCCGTGGGGCGCAGGCCGAGGGCCAGCCAGAGGGCCAGGCCGGCCGCGAGCGCGGTCGCCGCCCCCGCCGCGAGGCGCCAGTTTCGCACCTTGCGCTCCAGCCTCCGAATGCGCGCCCCACCATCGGCGGATACGGCTGCGGGCGCCTGCGCGATCCGCGCCTCGATCCCGTCCCACACGCCCGGGGCGGGTTCGACGGCCCGGGGCGCGGCCGCGAGCGGTGAGAGCCGCACCTCCCACGCTGCTACCGCTGCGCGCAGGGACGCGTCGCGCTCCAGCGCCTCGGCGAAGGCGGCGCGCTCCTCGGCGGTCAGGGTGCCGAGCACGTACTCACCCGCCGCCCCGTCCCGATCTTCGTCCCAGAAAGGCACGGCGCCCGTTCGTGTCTCGCCGCTCATGACGCCTCCAGGCAACCGCGCAGGCTGATGAGGCCACGACGCAGCCACGTCTTGATCGTATTGACCGGACGATCGTGCCGCGCCGCCAGCTCCTCGCGTGACCAGCCCTCGCAGTACGCCAGGAGGAGGCAGTCGCGTTGGCTGGGCTCGACGGCTTCGAGGCAATGCGCGAGGGCGTCTCGACGGGCGAGGTCTGCCTCGCCGTCGCGTGTGTCGGCGAGGCGCTCGAGCCAGTTCTCGTCGGCCTGTGTCAGACGCGCGGCCTTGTCCTGCCGGAGCCGATCGATCGCCTTGTGCCGGGCGATCGCACCGAGCCAGACGAGCGATGGGGCAGCCTGCGCATCATAGGTGGCTGCCCGCTGCCAGACGCGCACGAAGACCTCCTGCAGCGCATCCTCGGCCGCGCCCCGATCCCGCAGGATACGCAGGATGATCCCGAGAAGTTTCGGGGCGGTCGCGTCATAGAGTGCGCGCAGGGCTGTGCGGTCGCCCTCCGCCACGGCCCTGATCAGCCGCGCAAGATCTGCGTCGGCAGGCGCCTTCAAAGTCGGCACGGCTCCCCCACCCGCCCAGAGCGATCCCGCTTATCCTGCGGGCTCCAGCGCCTCAACCGGCACGCTACGCCCCTCTGTGCACGAACGGGAGACCCGAGTCCTGAATCTCTGTCCGGGGCCAGTCGTACGCACTGACCTCAGGTCCCGGCAGGCCGTAACGGGTGGCTACCGCGGTGTAGTCCGGTTCGTTCATGCTGTTCGGCACCGTCCGGACGTTGGAGAGGAAGCCGCCATACCGCTGGACGTGCGGGATACGTTCGGGCCGGCCAAGCAGCCCCCGAGCCGTCTCGCGATTCCGGGCGAAGGCCGCGTCGGCGGAGCGGGCCATGGTCTCGGCATTGCGCGCCTCGACCCGGGCGACAGCCTCCGCCCCATCGATCTCCACAAGCCAGAGATGCGGGTCATGCCAAGCGAAGCGAGTTGAAACCGGCGCGCTGCCGGATCCGACCGTGACCGAGTGCCGCCTACCGTCGCCCCGAGTGGAAGCGGTGACGCCAGCCCTCCTCCAGCCTGCGCTCCTCCGCGCTCTCCTCCGGGACGGGGTCCAGACGCAGCAGGATCATCGCGAAGCCGTTCGGCTGAAGATACACCTGCTCGTAGAGGGCCGGCGCGCGGAGGTCGCGCTTCACATCGATCCAGAGATCGGGAGAGGACGCGGCGATGTCGCTCGCGCTGTTCGGCCGATGCGGGCTGCCGTGATAGAGCGAGCCGGTCGAGACGGGGTCGCCGACCGCGCGGATGATCTCCGGGAAGGAGAGGCTGCGGTAGCACCGCTGCACCCGGCCTCTGCCCGTCACGACGATCGCGATCCGGGCGGGATGGTACTGTACGTAGACCCGAGCCGCCGTCTCCTTGCCGACCGCGAAGTCGCGCGCGAGCGCGAGAACGTGCTGCAGGTCGGGCTCGCGAAAGGCCGCCATCGCCCCCCGCAGCCGGTGCGGGGGCATCAGAAGCAGGGTGGCGAAGCGGTTGGCCTCGACCTCCCTTTGCTGCCGCCCGTCGCCCGCTCTGGCCGTGGTGCGCAGCATGTCCGCACTCGTGCACAGGAACCGGCCGGGTTGATCTGGGACGTGGTGCGCCATCAGGAAATGGCCGAGTTCGTGAGCGATGGTGAAGCGGCGACGCGGTTCGCCTCCGCGCTTGACGAGGATGGTGCCGTCTGACCGCTTCGCATCGGTCACGAGGCCACCCTCGAACCCGGGGGTGTCGAGATCCTCGATCTCGATGATGCCGAGGCGCGCGCACAAGTCCTGGATCGGCACGGGCACTGAGAGGTTCGGCTCGGCCTCGAAGATGCGTTTGACGAGCGCCTCCGGTGAGCGCGCGTCCGCGAGGTCCTTCCTGCTGATCGGCATTCGCGCAGCCCCTTCCGTCCCTGGACCCATCCATCAGGCCGCCACGCGCCCGCGATGCCGAGATCGGATCGTGGGGAGTCTTTGCGGGCGATGACCCGCCTTGCGTTCAGCAACGTGGTCCGGCCGACGTCCACGGCGTCTTCACCATCGCCCGGGTCCGCCAACCTGGTGTGCCGCCGCAGCGAGCACGCGCCTAACGCTTCTTACCCAACTCGGCGGCGATATCCTTCGTCATCCGGCCGACCTTCCGATGCGCTGCCGTAAGCTGGTCCTGCGTGACGCCCCATCGCTTCATCCAGAACTCGACAGCCTTGCGCTCCGACAGGTCAAGCCGGTCCTTATCGATGAAGCCACGCTTGTCCTTGAGGCCGGCCATGGGGATCCTGGTGGCTTGATGATGTGCGGTCTGGGATGGACCTGGCGGTTCCCCCGACGATGACGGTGGCGAAAGGATGCCGGGAACCGAGCTGATACGCCAAAGCGTCTAGCACGTCGGTGTCTGGATGCGTATGGCCGAGGCCACAAGCGCTAGGCCGAGCGGCCGGTCCCACGGAGCCGAGCCAGCGGCCCGAACCGATTCCCCCCACGCAATCGTCCACCGGGGTGCAGCGGCGCGCACTCCCAGCCGTCAGAACAAGTCCGCACGAGTCGTTCTTCTATAATGATAGAACGAGCGCATCATTCTGCATGAGCAAGCAGCTGCGCGAAAAACGAGCCTCAGGTGCTGCACTGCATTTGGTTTCGGCAAGCTGTCCGCTTGGAATAGGTCGGGAAGCATCGTCCATGCTTCATGATGCCGATCAAGTCAGCTGAAACCGGCGAAGCAGAGTCAGATTGCAGGAATCGCACGCTGCTTTGAAGTCCGGCAGGCGCTCCCTGGGTACAAGGGCATGATTCCAGGCGGCATTGTCGAACATCACCGCCCCGTCGTGGATCGCCATATCGGGCCGCAGGCGGAAATCCATGTAATCGACGCTGTGCAGGAACGCACCGATGGCGGCGCGCTTGGCCGGACCGACCACCTCCGCGAAGATGATAGGTCGGTCTCGCAGGATCGTGTCGCGCGCGCCCCGCAGGAACGCGTGCTCGTGCCCCTCGATGTCGACCTTGATCACCCCGATCTGATCGGTGATCCCGATGTCGTCCAGCCGTTCGACCCGCACCGCGCAGACCGAATGGGCCGGCTGGAAATCGGGCTCCAGCGACGCGCTCGTTTCGACGAGGCCGTGACCCGGGTCGGGCAGGTGGAGCGTCGCCGTTCCGGCCCTCTCGCTGAGCGCGACCTCGATCAGACGCACGCGCTCCGCCAATCCGTTGGCCAGGATGTTGCGCTTCAGAATCTCGACGACGGGCGGCAACGGTTCGAAGGCGATGATGGACCGATCGGGAGCGATCGCCCCGGCCATGACTGTGTAGACGCCCGTATTGGCTCCGACGTCGACGAAAATCCCCTCGGCACGAACCAGGGCCGCCATCATCAGCATCGGCAGGGGCGGCTCGTAGGAACCGCCGGCGATCTGCCGGGCCACGAGGTCCATGTCGTTCCGATTCTCGAGCTGAAACACGCGACCGGCGAAGCTAACCTCCACGAACGCCATGATCCCTGCTCGCCCGTCTGTGCTGCGCGTGAGGGCGACACGCGCGCCGCCGATCTCCGATCATCCTATTTGGGATCGGCTGGGGGAGCCATGGGCTCGGCCCACGAAGCTCCGCGAAGTCGGTCGCGTTCGAGGCGGGCGGCCTGCTGATAGCCCCAAAGTGTGCACTCGTCCCCTCGACGGTGCCGATCCACTGCTGCCATAGTGATCGGGTCAGGGTGTCCGATTTCTCGTAGCTCGGCGGCGTTTTGGTCAGTTTGTTTCCGACCCGTGCCCTCGCCAACCTGCGTCGTCTCGGCAGGAGCAAAGCCCGCATCGACGGCTTCGATCCGGTCTTCTACCGGCGATGCTACCCCGACCTGCACCGACTGACGAGCGACGAGGCCCTGGCCCTTCATTTCCAGCGTCATGGGTGCGTGGAGTCCCGCTTTCCGAACGCGGACGCCCTGATCGCCGCGCTGGAACGACGTCACGGCCCGCTGCCGGACGATTTCGTTCCGGTCCAGTACCGGCTCAATCATGCCGATCTGGTCGAGTTTTCTCTCCCCTGGCAACTCAAGGCCCATTACCTGCAATTCGGCCGTGCGGAGGGCCGCACCTATCGGTCGCTGGACCTGGCGCCGTACGAGCGGTCGTTCGAGCGCATGCGCGCCGCCCAGGCCCAGGATCTTGGCTGTTCTGAAGGGACACCTGCAACCGACACGTTCGCCGAACGCCTGTCGATCGCGGGCGTGCTGCCGGGGGCTTGGCTCGAATGCTTCGTCCTCCACGAATTCAACATCCTCAACGCGTCGTGGCTGGCGCGGCAGCCGGTCTCCCGAATCGATGGCCTGTGCGTGTTTCTCGAGCAGGGTATCGAGCGCCTCGCGCCGATTGCCCTCGGCAGGCGCTTCGACCCCGCGTTCTATCGCGGCCATGTCGGCGCGCGTGCGACCGCGAGCGATACAGACCTGTATCGACAGTGGCTCGGACTCGGTATTGCCGAGGGACTACCCGGCTGCGAGGGTGAGGCGCTTCTCGCGCTCCTGCGGGAGGAGGCTTTCCCGGATTGCTTCGACGAAGCAGCCTACCGGGCCAAGCTGCCACGAACCGTTGAGAAGCCCGGATCCGGGCGCTTCGCCGCGCTCGCGCAGTTCGTCACGAAGACGTTTCAGCTTCCCGCCCTTGAGAGCGTCCGTCGCCAGTGCTCCGCACGCCTTCTGGAGCAGATCGGCGAGTACCACATCCTGCGGGGCGACAACGTCATTGCCCACGACGCGCTGAACCGAGCGATCGCGGCCAAGCCGGGGATCGGGCGCTTCCATCATCGCCGCGGCGACGCGTTGCGGGCCTTGGGGCGCGCGCGCGAGGCAACCGCGGACTATCTGGTGGCCGCCGAAGCGCCGGATGCCATCGTCTGGAGCCACATTCACGCGGCAGAAGGGCTCGCGGCCGAGCGCGACGGGCTGGAGGCCGCGTTCGATCGCCTGCGACGCTCCGCGCCGCACTGGTGCGGTTCGCCGCACTGGCGCGCCGCAGGTCATCGGGTGATTGCGCGTGCCTTCGAGGCGGCGAGCGCGCGGGCGCACACGCTCTATGCGGCACATCGGCGTATCGAGGCAGATTCAGCGCTGACGGCGTGTCTGGATGAGATCGCCGCGCTGTTGCCGGTCGTCGATCCGCTGCCCGCCCCCCTGCCGCCCGCCTCGTCCGCCCGCATCGTCCTCGTCGCCAACCGGGACCTTCCGCAATGCGATCATTACCGCGTGGTCCAGAAGATCGAGCAGCTGGAGCACCTCGGCTGGCACGTTGAGGTGTTCCGCCAGGGCGAGGCAGGCCGGTGCCGTCCGGCGATCGATGCGGCATCGGCCGTGATCTTCTATCGCGTGGCAGCCCTCCCCGAGGTCGTTCACGCCATCCTGTACGCACGCGCACTCGGCGTCCCGACCCTCTACGAGATCGATGACCTGCTGTTCGAGCCCGCCTTCTACCCGGATCCGTTCGACAGCTTCGAGGGTCAGATCACCCCCGCCGAGTACGCCGGGCTGCAGTACGGCGTGCCGCTATTCCGCTACGCGATGCACCTGTGCGAGACCGGCCTCGCCTCGACGCCTGCCCTGGCGGAAGCCATGCAGCCGCTCGTGCGATCGGGCGTCTGTTACGTCCTGCGCAACGGGCTCGACAGCCGCAACGAGCCGTTCATCGCGCGCGGTCCAATGCCGGCCGCCACCGATACGGTCACGCTGTTCTACGGGTCTGGGACGAAAGCGCACAACCGGGATTTCAATGATCTCGTCGCCTCGGCTCTGATCGAGATCTTCGAGAAACATGCAGGCGTCCGGCTGGTCGTCGCCGGCTACCTCAAGCTCGATGAGCGCTTCCGGACCTATGCTCACCGGATCCACCAGCTCGGCTTCGATCCGAATGTGAGGGCCTACTGGGAGGTGCTCTCGAGCGCCGACATCAACATCGCGGTGCTCGCGATCAATCCGATGACGGATGCCAAGAGCGAGATCAAATGGCTTGAGGCGGCCATGTGCGGCCTGCCGTCGGTCGTGACGCCGACGCGCACCTACCGCGAGATGCTCGTCGACGGCGAGGATGTCCTCTTTGCCACGACCCCGGACGAGTGGGCGACGGCGCTTGGGCGCCTGATCTCGGACGCGCGCTTGCGCCGACGGATCGGCCTCGGCGCCCATGCCAAGGCGCGGAATGCCTACACCTTGAACGCCGCGAGCGCGGTCCTCGCTCAGGCTCTACCGCCGCTCCCGCCCAAGGCCCCGGTGGGTCGCAGCAGCGCTCCGGTCCAGCGCACCCGGAAGGCGGGCCGACCGCGCCTCCTCTTCGTGCACGTGTACTTCCCACCGCAGACGATCGGCGGTGCGACGCGCGTGCTGCGCGACAACGTCGATCACCTCATCGCGGTCGGAGCCGACAGATTCGAGATCGCGATCGCTGCGACCGACCTCGATGCGGAGCCGGCCTATCGGACACGGATCGACAACTACCGCGGGCTGCCTGTCTATCGGATCGCGGTCCCGGCCGAAATGCACATGGACTGGCGCCCATTCGATCCCGAAATGGAGGGACCCTTCGAGGCGCTGATCGACCGCTTCGAACCCGACTTCGTGCATTTCCACTGCGTGCAGCGCCTGACGGGGTCCGTCGTGGAAGCCGTGCGGGCGCGCGGCGTGCCCTACCTGATCACCCTGCATGACGCTTGGTGGATCTCCGACTTCCAGTTCCTGACCGATGCCGACGGCATCCTTCAGATGCCGTCCGACGACGCGCTTGCCGACGCAACGGATCGCAAGCTCAGCCCCATCAACTCGATCGCGCGGCGGCGGCGGCTCGGTCGTTTGCTGGATGGGGCGACCGCCCTCCTTGCCGTGTCGGATGCCTTCGCCGAGGTGTACCGCCGTGCAGGCCACCCACAGACGCTCGCCGTGCCGAACGGCGTGTCATCCTTTACGCCCCGGTCGCGCGTCTTCGGACGCGACGGGTGCGTGCGCCTGGGCCATGTTGGAGGCCGTACAGCGCACAAAGGCGCCTCGTTGCTGGAGGTAGCCCTGCGCACGGGTGCTTATGAGAATCTCGACCTGACCCTTGTCGATCACAGCTATCCTCCCGACTACACGAGTGCGGAGGTCTGGGGAGCAACCCCTGTCCGGATCATTGGCCGCCTGCCACAGGACCGCATCGCCGACCTCTACGCCGAACTCGATGTGCTGGTGGCGCCTTCCATTTGGCCGGAGAGTTTCGGACTCGTCACCCGCGAAGCCCGCGCCGCGGGTCTTTGGGTGGTGGCCAGCGATCGTGGCGCGATCGGCCAGGACATTCGCCAAGGCGTCGATGGCTTCCGGATCAATGTCGAGTCGCTGCAGGATCTGCGCGAGGTGCTCTCCCGGTTGAACACCGAGCCCCATCATTTCTCGCGCAGTCCGCCGGACGCTCAATCGATGCGGACGGCCTCAGACCAGGGGTCTGATTTGATTGCCCTGTACAGCGACTTGATCGCGCGTCGCGCTGGATGACGCTCCAGGCTCGGTCAAGCTCAACGGACGAGTAGCAGTTTTCACTGATGATGTCTCCATCCTACTATCCGGATATTCAATCAATTAAATGATCGAAGGCGTAAAATGCACTGATATACCTCATATCATTCAGTGAAATACAGCATAAAGGTAGAAATTTGCCTACACGGGCGAATGGCCCTGCGCTACAATCCTTTCTATCGCAAGGAACTGGACGCGGCGCATCATGAAAGGACTGTATGGAGGCGCACAAACTTGAGGCTCTGAAGAAAACGAACGCCGAACTGCTGCTCGCGCTGCGGGGCCCTCTGAGGCACGCTGAGAACCCAGGGGGCAGCCATGAGACCCCCCGAACTGGCGTACAAGTTCGGCTGGGTAGAGTGCTACAACTGCCTGCAAACCTGGGATGCGAGCGATCCACCGGTCGCCGCCGCTGTCCAGTTTGAGCGGTCACTTACCACCAGCGTGGATATCGGCGCGCCCCTCCTCTGGAGCCATGACCCGTTGGGCGGCTGAGCGAAAAGAGAATGCCGAAGAGGCCAAAAATCAAAACGCCCAATGTACACAACGACCTACAAGTCCGCTTGGCGGGCCGCGTCCGATAGTGATGATCACTACGTTTTCGCTATAGCACTATGAAATCGCTCGCCGCCCCATGTTGCGCGCGAGATCGAACGAATTGCGCAGCGTGTGGCTTTGATTGTATGGGGACCACCTCAAGTCGGACGACGCGAAATTCAACATGACTTTCGTATTTTCGATATGGCATTTCGCGTTCGCGGTTGCTGGCGTGCGAGGGTACGTGCTTTCCCATGCAGCCATGACTTTTCAAACCGCGACGCAATGCATGTTCGGACGCAGCGCGGCTTCGGCGATCGCGGCCGCGTCAGCGGCATCATTCTTCTGCCGCTTCACAAAGGGCTTCACGTAGATCGGCGGAACCAGCCGCACGTGGCGTCCAAGGCCTTGAGCGACGCGGCCCCAATAATGGCTCGTTGCGCAGGCCTCCATCGCCACGATGCAAGGCGGCTGCGCGCTCAACAGTTGGATCAGCTTCGCGCGGGACACCGTCCGGTTGAACAGAACCGCCCCGCCCCGATCCGTGCCGCAGACCTGGAAACTCCGCTTGGCCAGGTCGATCGCAAGGACATGAACATCTGGCATGTGCCCCTCCCTTGAAAGCGCCACCACGGCGCTGCCCGGACACAATACGAGCCCGCAGGAGGGGGCATCCACCCCATCAGTTCACGCCCTCCAGGCTCGGAACATCCCCTGTAACCTTACGTAAAAAAGGTGAGCCAGGACACCCACTTACCCATACATGTTATCGGCAGTGATGAGGACGGCATCCGATGCAGGATGCCGTCCTCTTTGTCTGGGGGATGGCTCAGAAATTGACCCGCAGATTGCCCTTGAGCGTGTTGCTCTGCGCATCGGAGCCGAGCACGCCGTCATAGGCGAAGCCGGCGCTGACCGCGTCGTTGAAGGCATAGCTGAGGCCCACATTGAGCGCCAGCGCATCGCGGGCGATGGGCGTGCCGGAGACCAGGAACGGGGTGGAGCCGTTCAGCCACATCACCGACGTCGTGTCCACGTCGCCGAAGGCATGCTGCCAGCCCAGCTTGAGGCTGGGGGTGAAGAGGCCGTTGCCCACCACCATGTCGGTGCTTAGCCGCGCGCCCAGGGTGGTAAGCGTGGTGCTCATGGACTGCGCCGAGCCTGAGAGTGCGGCGGCGCCGCCGGTTTCGGAGAAGGCGTCGAAGTTCTGGTTCACATAGGCCACCGCCGCGAACGGCGACACCTGAGCCGGTCCGAAAGCGAACGGACGCGAGACTTCGCCGAACACCTGGGCGGTGTTGCCGTTGTAGCTGCTACCCAGGCCGTTGGAGAAGGTGCCGAAGGCGACGTTGCGAGACGCCATAGAGCGCCAGGTCGGTGTGGCTGTTGTCGGCCTTGGAGTTGAGGCTGTCCACATGGCCATCGGACTGGCCGAAGCCGGCGGCGATGCCGAGGCGGGTGGTGTCGAACACCTTGACGTCGGCACCGGCGATGAAGCCGCTCTGGGTCCAGCCCAGGGAGGCGAGGCCGTCGCCGGAGGCATTGCCCCAGCCGCCGTAGCCGGTGGCCCACACGGCGACGTTCAGGCTCGACGAGAGCTTGGCGGTGGCCTTGTCGGGCTTGGGCCCGGTGGCGTCGTCCAGGCGCTCGTTGATGGCGGCGCGCACCTGGCGGGCGTCATCGAAGGTCTGGGCGGCGGTGGAGGCATAGACCTCGCCGGTCATCTGGCTGAGGGCGGCGGCCAATGCCGTCGGGGCCAGGCTGTAGAGGCTGTTGAACAGCCCGGCATTGGCTCCGGTCAGAGCAATGCCGGCCACCGGGCGAATGCTGTCCACCGCGCTGCCGAGCGCGCTGGCATTGGCGGTGGTGGCCAGGCCGTTGGCCGCCAGGTTGCCGTACCACAGCGGGGTGACCACCAGCGCCAGGCTGGTGGGGCCGTAGAGGGCATCGAAGCGGGTGGAGGCGGGCAGGCCGCTCGCCGGCTGGGCCAGGCCGGCGAAGGAGCCGGAGAGGCCGGCGCTGCTCTGGATCACCGTGAAGCTGGTGCCCAGCGGCGGGGTGTAGCTGTTGGTTGCGCTGCCGGTGATGCCGCGCAGGGTGGGCGCCAGGGTTCCGGCCACGGTGACTGTGCCGTTGGTGCCGGTGGTGACGAGGCGGGAATAATTGCCCGCGCCGGTTCCGGTGCCGGTGCCGTCGATGTCGGTCTGGAAGGTGGAGGTGCTGGCGAGCGTCACCGGCCCGTTGACGGTGAGGGTGCCGGGCGAGTTGCCCGGCGCCAGCCGCCCGGCCACCACCAGCGGGCCGGAGAGGGTGCCGGAGCCGCGCAGGGTGCCCGAGGTGCCGATGGCCAGCGTCGAGGAGAAGGCGCCGTTCACCGACAGCAGGCCGCCGGTGACGGTGGTGAGGCCGGTATAGGAGTTGTTGCCGGTGAGGGTGAGGGTGCCGGCACCGGCCTTGGTGAGGCTGGTGCGGCTGGCGCCATCGACGATCTGTCCGGCATAGCTGGCGGAGCTGCCGTCTGTGCCTACCGTGAGCTGGCCATTGCCAATAACGGCGGTGGCTGTGGTGCCGGTGAGCGATCCGACCGTCAGGGCGGTGCCGCCGAGATCGATGGCGCCGTTATTGCTTAGGCGGGTGATGCCTGTGGTGCTGCCGGTGAGGGCGACGGCTGCGCCGGAGGCATTGCTCACCGTTCCGGCGAGCACGCCGGCGGCCTGGACAAAGCCGGTATTGCTGAGCCCGCCGGCAATGGTGCCGGTGGTGATCAGGGTGCCGGCATTGGTGACGCCGCCGGCCAGGGTTCCTGCGTTGGTGAGGGTGGTTCCTGCCAAGGTGACGACCGGGGCGATGAGGCTCGCGGTTTCGGTAAGCTGGAGGCCGCCGCCGGCGAGGGTCGCCTGGCCGGTGAAGCTGTGGGTGGCGGTGAAAACCAGGGTTCCTGCCCCGAGCTTGGCGAGGCCGCCGGTGCCGGAAAGGGACTGGTTCAGGGTGAAGGTATTGTCCAGGCTGGCAATATCGAAGCCGCCGCCGCCGTTGCCCCAGGTGATGGCCCGGCCGGTGGTGGTGAAGCTGGTGCCGGTGACCTGGAGGATGCCGCCGTCAAAGGTAAGGCCCCCCGCCGCCGCGCCGAGGTTGGCGTCACGGGCCACCGACAGAATACCCCCAGCGAATGTGGTGCCGCCGGAATAGCTATTGGTTCCGGTGAGCGTGAGAATGCCGTCTCCGGCCTTAATCAGGCTGCCGCGGGTAGGGACATCGGCGAAAGCCGCGACGCGCGTGGTCTCCACCTGAATCTCGGTCTGCCACTCGGGGGTGAGTGTCGGATCATGGGCGGCCTTGCGGGCTGCCCATGCGGCCGCCGCTGCGTCATTCTCCTGCTTGCGCTGGATGAGGGCGTCCTCGGAGATGTTGTTGGACCAGGTATCGCGGGTGCCGGCCGGGAGGTTCGCGGCGACTGAGCCAAGAAATTGCCCTGGGCCATTCATGGCCTTATTGAGATCGATCACGCCCCAACCCCAGACGGCGTTGGGAGCATTGGGATTGGCATCCGCCACGCCGGCGACCACGTTGCGGTGATAGGCCGTGGTGAGCAGGACATCGCGGGCCTGCTGGTTGGTCATATAGGGAAATCGCTCCATGATCAGGGCCAGCGCGCCAGTGGCATGGGGCGCGGCCATGGAGGTGCCGTTCACTGTTGTGTAGCCGGTCTGCTTGTTTGGATTGATAGCCCATTCACCGAGATTCCATCGAGCGCCTGGCGCATAGGTAGGAACCGTACTGTTGATAGCGCTGCCTGGTGCGACAACGTACCAATATTTGGCGACGCCGGCTCGATTTGAATAGCTCGCGAGGACAAGATCTCCGGGATTTAGGCCGCCATTGCCCCCCTTAGCAGCTGCGCCTACGGCAAGCCAATTGCTCTCAAGATCCGGTCTGAAATAAGGTAGCGAAGATCTAACGTTTGGGTTGCTGTATCCGGTGTTTCCCGCCGCAAATACCTGAATAATATTGTATTGTTTTGTGGTCTCGGAAAGCGCGTCGACGTAGCTGAGCTTGCCAGAAAATTTAGAATAAGCTGTGCGTAAGCCTTGGATGGTGTTGTAATTGTCTCCAGTAGGCGGGCTGCCCCAAGAGGAATTAATCACACGTGCGCCGGCCGCCGCTAGGCTACCATAAGCGTTTTTGAAGTAGGCATAATCAACGTTCGTTCCGTATCGTGCCGAGTCGTTCGTTTGTGTGTTGGTGACGTAGACATTGGCATTGAACGCCACGCCTTGCATGCCGACGCCGTCTCGGGAGGCCCCGATCGTCCCTGTGACGTGTGTCCCGTGTGGATCGTTGTAGATGGGGCTGTACGTTCCCGGAGCGGTATAAGAATCACCCGCCTTGAAGAAGCTTGGTTGTGGCGACTGATTCTGCGGCTTTCCGGACCCGTCCATAAAATAGAAGCCGTCCGATCCGAAGGTCCCGGTGATGGTGAGCGGCTTGACGCGGCCATCGGCGAATTCCGGGTGGGCACTATAGACACCTGAATCAACAACACCCACCGTCACACCCAGGCCGGTGTAGCCCGCCGCATAGGCGTTGGCGGCGTGCATGGCTTCCAAGCCCCAATCGGCCTTGTATTCCGGCGTGCGCCAACTCGCGGGATCGGCGGTGGACAGACTCTGCGCCAAGGCGTTATGCGACACCGACGCGCCGAGCGCGGCCAGCCCTAGGGTCCAGACTCATAACCAGTAGCTGACGGTTGCCGCGATGCTGACTGCTGCAAGGAAGTTGATGGCGAGGCGGTCATATCGTGTGGCGATGCGCCGGAAGTCTTTCAGGCGGCAGAACATGCGCTCGATGGCGTTTCGGTCGCGGTAGAGCACGGGAGAGAAGCAGTTCTTCCAGAGCCTGTTGGAGCGGGGCGGAATGTTCGGCATGGCGCCCATGCCCTCGACCTGTCGGCGGATCGCATCGCTATCGTAGCCCTTGTCACCATGGAGGATGCGGGCACTGGACATCTGGCGCAGCAGAACCGCTCCAGCGGTGCAATCTGCGACCTGTCCGCCGGTCAGCAGGAATGCGACCGGTCGGCAGTGGCGGTCTGTCAGCGCATGGATTTTGGTCGTGCGCCCGCCCCGCGAGCGGCCGATCGCCTGACTGCTCTCCCCCCTTTTCCACCAGAAGCGGAGCGATGAGCTTTGACCGCAGAACTGTCGATCAGCACCTGGGCGGGAGGACCTCCTGCGCTGGCGAGAGCATGGAAGAGGTCTGTCCAGATCCCCTTGGCAGCCCATCGGACAAAGCGGTTGTAGAGCGTCTTGCGCGGCCCATATTCGGGCGGCGCGTCGATCCATCGGCCGCCCGATTTCAGGACATGCACGATGCCGCTGATCACCCGCCGGTCATCGACACGCGGCTTGCCGCGCGTGTCCCTGGGCAGATACGGCTCAAGCCGCGCAAACTGCGCATCCGTGAGCCAGAAACGGTCTCCGCTCATCATCAGATCCTCCACGGACTGATGAATCACAACATGCTGCGAAGGCCAATTATTTTATGGGTCCGAGCCCTAGGCCGGTGTGCCGCAGCAGCGAGGCGATAGATGTCCGCCGGCCCCTGCGATCCGTTGGGATTGATCGAACAAGCCTTTTCACGCGCATTCCACTCACCGCTTGATAGGAAACAGGATCGGCCATCCGTGACGGAGTGGACCGAATGCTCGAAATTCAGGTCAGCTTGCCGGTCACCCGCGACTTGGGCGTGGGAGGGTCTATGATGGCAGAAAGGGGACGCGACGATTGCCTTCGGCGCCAGACATGGCACATCAGTCGCGCAGGAATCTTGATGCGCACACGTGCAGCCAATCGCTCTCTTGGGTGCTTTTTTGTTGAGCTATCGCTCAGTTTGAGTGCTGGTGCCAGGGATGTGAAAGCCCTGGTCGGCGGCTGCCGGTAACATGGCATCGCCTGTCGCTCGCCGCTGGTGGAGAGCGAGCGCAGCCCAGCATGTCAGGCATTGTATCTCTATCCCTTTGTCACTCATTGGCTCGGAGAGCCATCGAGCATGGCGGCAATGGAAAAATTCGTCACCTAATTAGTCTAGGTTACGGTTCATAAAATCTGCTTGTCCAGAAAATTTAAGCAACTTTCAGAAACTATCTCTGGATATATTGGGTTGCGGTCGGATCGATATTATAATCAATTGGTGTAAGGCCTCGACACCTCACGCTAGGCCGTGTGGACGGATTGCGGTGGGTTTAGGCAGAGGGGATTCCCTTCTGCCCCTTTCGGTGATTCATAGCGGGTCGGCTTTTGGCGAGATCGACCATGCTGACGCGGATGACGGACGAGGATTGGGCGCTGGCGCTGGAGGTGTTCCGCGCCTGCCGTTCACGGCGCGGCGACAAGGGTCGCGACGATCGCAAGTTCCTCGAAGCCATGCACTATTTCACTGTGCACAACATCACCTGGCGGGCACTGCCTGCCGAGTTCGGCGCGTGGAATAGCGTCTGGAAACGGTTCTGGCGGCTACGTCAGGCCGGCGTGTTCGAGCTTTACTTCGAAACCCTGGCCTCGCTGAGCCGCACGGCCCATCTGGTCCAGATGTTCGATTCCACCGTGGTGCGCGCCCACGTCTCCGCCGCCGGAGCAAAAGGGGGCAGGACGGCCAAGCCCTCGGCCGTTCGCGCGGCGGCTTCTCCACCAAGATCCACCTCAAGAGCGACTTCGACGGCCTGCCGATCGCCTTCCACCTGACCGGCGGGGAAGCCGGCGACAGTCCGCTCTTCAAGCTGCTGCTGGATCTGGGTCCCGATGTCACGCCGCGCGCGGCGCTCGCCGACAAGGGCTATGACGCCAAGGCCAACCGGGCCATCGCCCGGGCGCGCGGCATCGCGTCCGCCATCCCTTTCAAATCCAACGCGAAGGAGCGCCCAGCCTTCTTCCCGAAGGCGCTTTACAGGGGGCGCGCCCGCATCGAGCAGTGCTTCGGAAAGCTCAAGCGCTTCAAGCGCGTCGCCCTGCGCTGCGAGAAGACCGAATGCGGCTTCGCCGCCATCGTCGCTCTCGCCTTCAGCTTCATCCTCATCCTCATCCTCATCCTCATCCTCATCCTCATCCTCATCCTCATCAAAATCCGTCCACACAACCTAATATGGCGCAGTGGCACTCCACAAACCGATTACACATGAATTGCGCAAGATGGTCAATTAATTTCCAATTCGGTGCCAATTATAAACGATAAGATATAGTATTATTATATGAAGATCTGGCCATTAATATGGCAGCGATCGGCAGTGTGTCGTGGAACTTATAGTCTATCGTGGTCAGGTATATGTTTTTTTCTCCACCGCCGCCGCGCAGAACTTGAAGTCCGGCACGCGGGTGGTGGGATCCAGTCGGTTCACCGTCAGTTCGTTCGCAGCCGCCTCGAAGAAGGACATGGCCATCCACACGACGCCCGGCCGCACCGCCCGATCGGGCATAGCGGCGAGATGCACCATCCCGCGGCGCGTGCGTACCTCCACTTCCCCTCCGACGGTCACGCCCAGCCGGGCGAGGTCGTCAGGATGCATGTGGGCCTGCGGCTCCGGGCTCAGGGCCTCCAGCACCGGCGAGCGGCGGGTCATGGTGCCCGTGTGCCAGTGTTCGCGCAGGCGGCCGGTCATCAGGATGAAGGGATAGTCGGCGTCCGTCATCTCGTCCGCACCACTCGCGTCGAGAGGCACGATGGCGGCCTTGGCCCCGCGGGGAAAATCATCGCCGAACAGGCTCTCGCCGGCGCCGGCTGGGCGCAAGGGGTAGCGCGCATGGTCGTCTTGGACCATCATCCGCCAGCTGAAGCCGGCAAGGGTGGGCAGTTCCTGCGCCATGTCCTCGAACAGGCTCTCCACAGTCAGATTTGCCCACGATAGGCCGAGGCGCGCGCCGATGTCGCGAATGATGCGCCAGTCCGGTCGCGCGCCGCCGGGCAGGGGCAGCGCCGGTGCGATGCGTTGCACCAGTCGGTCGGTATTGGTCACGGTACCCGCCCGCTCCGCCAGCGCCGCTGCGGGCAGGATCACATCGGCGAAGGCCGCGGTCTCGGTGGGGAAGATATCCTGCACCACCAGATGCTCCAGGCAGGCCAGCCCGGCGCGGGTGACGGCGAGGTCCGGGTTGGCCATGGCCGGGTTGCCACCCACCACATAGAGCCCGCGCACCGCCCCTCGACGGGCCGCATCGAACATTTCCACCACCGTGTGACCTGCCTGCGCAAGCGGCCGGTAGCCGGGGAGATAGTTGGGCAACAGGCCGGCGTCGCAGGAGCCCTGCACGTTGTTCTGCCCGCGCAGGGGATGGAGGCCCGCGCCGGGACGACCCACCTGCCCGCACACGAGAGCGAGGGCGATGACGGCCCGGATGTTGTCCGCGCCGAAGGCGTGCTGCGAGGCACCCATGCCCCAGAAGGTCATGGCCGCGCGCGTCCCGGCGAACAGGCGGGCGGCGGCCACGATGTCCTGCGCCGGAACGCCCGTGAGGCCGGCCGCCATCTCCGGCGTGAAAGGTGCGACCCGCGCGCGCAGCGCCTCGAAGCCCTCCAGCCGCCCAGAGACGAAATCCCGGTCGTGGAGCCCCTCCTCAATCACCACGCGCGTCATGGCGGAGAGCAGGGCCACATCCGTCCCCGGGGCCGTCCTGAGGTGATGGGTGGCGAACCGCGACAGGGCCTGAATGCCGGGATCCACCAGGATGAGCTTCGTCCCACGCCGAAAGGCATTCTTCATGAAGGAGGCGGCCACCGGATGGTTGCTGTCCGGGTTGCTGCCCACCATCAGCACCACCTCGGCGCAGGCGATCTCCTCGATGGGGGCGGTCACGGCGGCGAAGCCGGTGGCCTCCGCCAGCGGCGGCACCGAGGCGCACAAGCGTGTGCAGTGGTCAACATGGGGGGTGCCCAAGCCCATGCGTGCGAGTTTCTGCAGGAGATAGGCATCTTCGTTCGAACCCTTTGCCGACCCTAGCACCGCCAGAGATCCGGGGCCGTGCGCCGCGCGCAACCGGGCGAAGCCACGAGCGGCGGTGTCCAGCGCCTCGTCCCAGTCAACGGGACGGAACAGGTCCAGCACCGCGGCGCCGCGCAGGGCGAGGGCCGGATCCTTGGGCGCATCCGCCCGGCGCACCAGGGGCACGGTGAGGCGATCCGGATGCCTCAGGTAGGAAAAGCCGAAGCGGCCCTTGACACACAACCGACCGCGGTTCGCCGGGCCGTCGGCACCTTCCGCCCACGCCACCTCGTCGTCGACCATATGCAGGGTGACCCGGCAGCCGACGCTGCAGAAGGGGCAGACCGTTTCGCCCTTGGCCGTCACCGCGGTCCGTCCACCGGCCCGCTCCAGCGCCTTGGGCGCCAGCGCGCCGGTGGGGCAGAGCTGGGCGCATTCCCCGCAGGAGGCGCAGTTGCTCTCCCCCATGGCCATCCCGGCATCGAATGTCACGTGGATGCCGTCGCCTCGCCCGGCGAGGGCGATGACCCCATTCACCTGCACGTCACGGCATCCCGCCCGGCACTTGCCGCAGCGGATGCACGCCTCCGGGTCGAGGACAATGGCGGGGTGGCTGGCATCCGCGGGACGGCCTGCCGCCCGGTGGCCGAAGCGATCGGGATCGGCTCCGGTGCGCGCGACGAGATCGAGGAACGGCGTGTCGGGGTGGCGCGCCTTCGCCGCGGCGCTCATCTCGGAGGCGAGCAGGCTGACCGCGAGCCGCCGCACCCGCGCGGCGCGCGGCGTGTCGGTGCGCACGGCGAGTCCGGTCCGGACCCTGTGGCGGCAGGCAGGAACCAACTCGGCTTCGCCCTCCACCTCCACCAGGCAGGTGCGACAGCTGCCCATGGGCGCGAAGCCATCGCGCGTAGAAGCGCACAGGTGAGGTAGGTCGAGTCCGGCGGCGGTGGCCGCCTGCAGCAGGCTCTGCCCGTCCTGCGCGGCAACGGGCTGGCCGTCGATGGTGAAGTTGATGAGGCTCATGCGCTAACACCGCGGCCGGGGATGGACAGCCGCCCGAGGAAGCGGCCCGCATTGCGCCCGAGCGCGCACAGGGAGGCTTCGCCCATGACCGCTGCGAGGTCTTCGAGAAGATGCTGATCCAGCGGGCCCGGCGCAGCCAGGGCGCGCGAGGCGTGCGCGGTGCCGATGCGGCAGGGCCCACACTGGCCACAGCTCTCCCGTGCCAGATAGGCCGCCATGCGGGCGGCAATGGCGCGCGGCTCGTCTGTCGCGCCGAACACGATCGCCCCGCCCGTGCCGAGGCGCAGCCCTTCGTCCAGCAGATCGGCAAGCGGCCTGTAGCAGTCTGCGGCGCTCACCAGCGCCCCCGCCGATCCGCCGATCACCATGCCGCCGAGGGCATGGCCGTCCTGCATTCCACCGGCGATCTCCACCAGGTCGGCGAGGCGCAACAGACCGCGCATCGGCTTCGGCCCCGGTGCGCACACCCGGCCCGAGACGCTGAACAGCCGAACCTCGGGATCCAGGAGGGCCGAGGCAGGCGAGCCCAGCGTGCCGCCCCACGCTGCAGTGACGCGATAGAAGGTCTCCACGTTGTGCAGCAAGGTGGGCCGGCCGAGATAGCCGCAGGCGGTGGGAAAGGGCGGGCGCTCGACAGGGCGGGCCGGGCGTCCCTCGAGGCTCGCGATGAGCGCCGTTTCCTCGCCGCAGATGAAAGCACCACCGCTGCGCCGCAGCTCCAGGGCGAGGCCCTCCGCGAGGCCGGCCCCCGCCACCTCCATCAGCGCTTGACGCAGGATGGCGTGGATGGGGACGTAGTCGTCGCGCACGTAGAGGAACACCTGGTCCGCGCCTATCACCCGCGCGGCCACCAGGGCCGCCTCGATCACGCCGTGCGGGTCGTTCTCCAGGATGAAGCGGTCCTTGAAGATGGCAAGCTCGCCCTCGTCGCCGTTCACGATGACCACCGGCGTGCCGCCGGCAGCGATCACCTGCCGCCACTTCTCCGCCACCGGGAAGCCGACGCCCGCCCGCCCCACCGCCTGGTGCACCGACAGCCGCTCCAACATCTGCGCCGCCGCGCCGGGATCGGCCATGATGCGGCCGAGCTGCCCGTAGCCCCCTGCCGCCCGGTAGGCCGCGAAGGAGCGCGGAACGGGTTCGGGGCGGGGCCCGTCACAACGGTTGCGGCACACTCCGGCGCCGAGCGCGCCGTGCAGCAGGCCGCACACCAGATCGCCGCAGCCGTCGGCGGCATAGGGCGTGGTGGCGGCGTAGTTCACCGCCGGAAATGCGGTGGCCACCTCGTATGCCTCGGAGGGGAACAGGCGCAGGCGCTCGGCCAGCGCCAGAAGCCCGGCCTGAGAGATGCCGATCCCGCCCTTGGCGTCGCGGACCTCCAGCAGGATTTCCAGAAGCCGGCCGCGATCATCGCCGCGGGCAAGCACGGTGGCGATCGCGGCCCATTCTGCGGTGTCAGCGGGCGTCGCGGTCTCAGGAACGGGCGGCACGATACAGGTCCTCCCGCAGGCCGGGGGTGAAGGCGGCCGCCGGGCCGTCGAAGAACAGGCGCCCCTGGCGCAGGGCGATGATGCGGTCGGCGTAGCGCACGGCGAGATCCACCTGATGCAGGCTGCACAACACCGAGAAGCCGCGCTCCCGCGCCGCCCGCTGCAGGATCTGCAGCACGTTCTCGGAGGATTCCGGATCGAGGCTGGATATGGGCTCGTCGGCGAGGATCAGTTCCGCCTGCTGGGCGAAGGCGCGGGCGATGGCGACCCGCTGCTGCTGCCCGCCGGAAAGACGCTCCGCGCGCTGATAGGCTTGGTCCATGAGGCCCACGCTGTCGAGGCAGGCGAGCGCCAATTGCCGGTCCCGCGCGCGGAAGCGGCGCAGCAGCACCCGCCACAGGGGCGTCGTCGCGAGCCGGGCCGCCAGCACGTTGTCGATGGCGCTGAAGCGCTTTACCAGATTGAACTGCTGAAACACGAACCCCACCTCCCGGCGCAGCGCCTCAAGGGCAGCGGGCTTCAGGGCAGTCACCTCGGTGCCGCGGATGGTGACGCTTCCGGCATCCGGCTCCACCAGGCGGGTCAGGCAGCGGAACAGGGTGGACTTGCCGCACCCGGAGGGGCCGAGCAGCACCACGAACTGGCCGGCAGGCACGGTGCAGGAGACGCGATCCAGCACCACGCGACCGTCGAACGCCTTGCTCAGGTCGCGCACGACGATTGCGGCACCCTCCTCCTCGCCCAGGGAACGGTCGTGCGGCAGATGCGCAGGGGCGATGCTCTTCATCGGTCAACTCCCATGGGCCGCTCAGGCGCGGCTTTCGCCTTCGAAAAGGCGCGTCGGCGTGCCGGCGCGGGTGGCGGCGGTCTCGGGGCTCAGCACGAGACGGCGCAAGTGGGCGCTCAGGGTGTCGATGGCGATCACCATGGCGAGGATGACGCCCAGCACGGTGGCCAACTTAGGAAAGTCGAGCAGGTCGATGGAGTCCTTCAGCGTCTGGCCGATGCCGCCGGCACCGACGATGCCCAGCACCGTGGAGGCGCGCACGTTGAACTCCCAGATGTAGAGGGTGACGGCGACGATGTTCGGCCACACGTCCGGCAGGAGGGCGTAGCGGAACGCGCGCACCGGGCCGGCACCGGTGAGCTCCAACGCCTCCACCGGGCCGCGATCGGCCGGCTCGATCACCTCAGTGAGCAGCTTGCCGAGGGCGCCCACCATGTTGAACATGACGGCCAGCACGCCAGTGAAAGGGCCGAACCCCACCGCCGCCACGAAGATGAGGGCGAATACCAGGATCTCGGTGCCGCGCAGCACCCCGAACACCGCCCGCACCAAACGATAGACCAGAAGATTCGGCGTGGTGTTGCGCGCGGCAAGCGGCACCAGTGGGATGCACACGAGAAGGGCGCCGATGGTGCCCACCGTGGCCATGGCGAGGGTCTGGAATGCGTCGCGCAGCACCCGGTCGATATCCCGTACGTCCGGCGGAAACATCTGCTGGAACCAGGAGGCGATCTTCGGCAGCCCGTCCACGAGCTTCGCCAGGTCCACCTTCGCCGCCGCGAAGCACATCCCGAGGAACAGGGTCACGGCGAGGAAGACGAGCCCCCGCCGCAGATTGTGCCACGTTAGTAGCGACCGGGCCGGCTCGACGTAGCGTGTCTCCTCGAAGCTTGCGATGGTCATGGACGGTCTCCCCTGGCTCGGCGCGCTATGAAACGGACGCCCGGCTTCATGCCGGGCGCGACGTGGCCGGTGCCCGAAGGCACCGGCCCGCGCGGATCAGGACTTCAGCTTGCCGGTGACGCGGCCGGCTTCCTCTATGATGCCGTAATCGGCATGGGTGGCTGGCACGAAGCCGTTGTAGCCGCTGCCCATGAGCGCCTGCGCCTTGTCCTCCGGGAGGGAGACGAGAATGTCGCGGATCTTCGTCTTCAACGCCGGGTCGAAGCCCTTGGGCACACAGATTGCGTCATTGGGCAGTTCCTGGGAGGTCCAGTAGACGACCACCTTGGCCGGATCCATCTCGCCGGCCTCGATCATGCCGTTGCGGCCGCGGTCCATGTCGGAACCGAGGTCGATGAGGCCCTGCTGGATCATGGACACGTTGTTGCCGAAGGTGGCCCCCTCGCGCAGTTGGAAGAAGTCGCGCGGATCGATGCCGCTCTTCACCAGGAAGGCGTAGGGGATGAGCCAGCCGGAGGTGTTGCCCTGGTCGCTTAGGGACAGCTTCATGCCCCTGGCATCCTTTGGAAACTCCTTGATGGGGAGATCCGGCCGCCCCTCGATGATGGCGTGGTAGAACGGCTTGCCGCGATACTTGGCGGTGGCGATCACCTCGGTGCCGGCGTGCTGGTTGGCCAGCACGTAGCCCCACGGGCCGAGCCAGCCCACATCCACGTGGCCGTTGCTCATGGCCACCGAGATGGCAGCCCAGCTCTCCGGGCTGACCAACTCGTAGGTGGCGCCGAGTTCGCCCGCCAGATAGCGGAACACCGGTTCAAATTCCTTGATGGTGATGGCGGGAGTTGGCCGCAGGGGGGCGATGGCGAAGCGCAGGTGGAGCTTGCCGTCGCGCATCTGCTGGCCGTGCGCGGCACCGGAAACGAGGGGAAGCGAGAGCGCGGAGGCGGCAAGCGCCCCGAAGCGACGACGCGTGATCATGTCGACCTCATGGGTTTATGGCGTGCGCGCCGAGACGGCCCGCCGGCGGGGCTGCCGCACGATGCAACTCCGTGGGCGCCTTCTTGGCGGCAGATAGATTACATATCTCAATGAAAAATAGACAACAATTGCATTTCATTTTGATGACGCTGGCGGCGAAGAGGGCGCGCGGATGCGATTTTATCCATATGTTTCCGACACAATATGAATGAGCTCACCAACGTGCGGGAAATGCCAATTAAATATGAAGTTGCAACATACATTCGTTTAATGCATACATTCCGGTGCAAGGGATGGAGCGGCTGTGGCCGCACAAGGGCGGGGGCATGCGCATGCTGAATCTGTCTCAGGTTCAGACCTTTCTGGCGGTCATCGATGAGGGCGGCATCCAGTCGGCAGCGGAGCGCCTTGCCTGCTCGCAGCCGGCCGTCTCGCAGCAGTTGCGCAAGCTCGAGGAGTTCGTCGGCGTGCCCCTCGTGGTGCGCAACCGCAGCCGCGCGGTCCCCACCCGTGACGGCGAGTTGTTCCTGCCGAAGGCCCGCTCCCTCATAGCCAGCGCCGACCGTGCCCGCGCCGTCGTCTCCGATCGCCGCCTGGTGGTGCATGCCAGCGGCAACGTAGGAGTCTATCTTGCGCCGCGCCTCATCGCCGTGTTCGAGCGCGACCTGGATCGGCCCGGCACGGTGGACCTCGTCATCACCACCAACCGCCATGCGGTGGACGCCCTCATCGCCGGCGAGGCGGACATCGCTCTCACCGAATGGAGCGAGGACCACCCGGCCGTGGAATGGCAGGGCTGGCGCCGAGAGAAGTTGGTGGTGATTGCCGGCCCCGACCATCCGCTCGCGAAGGAGCGCTGCATTCCGCGCCAGGCACTGCTCGACCATCCCATCATCGGCGGCGAGCCCGGCACCGGCACCGGCCGGGCGCTCGCCGGCATGTTCGGGCCCGATGCTGGGCGCCTGCGCGTGGCACGCCAACTCGGCAGCACCGCCGCCGTGAAGGAGGCGGTCAAGGCCGGGCTCGGCCTTTCCGTGGTGTTCGCCTATTCCGTGGCCGAGGAGGTGAAGGCCGGCACGCTCACCATGCTGGAACTGGAGGAGGCCGACATCTTCAAGACCTTGTTCATCGGCCTCGGCCGCGAAAGCCCGCAATCCTCCATGGCCCGGCGCTTCGCCACCTTCTGCCTCGCCTCCGCTTGATCCCACTCCTGCCGCAAGAGACATCCATGGCTCGCAAGACCCTCGTCACCAACTGGGTCCACCCCGAGGTGCTAGATCTGCTTTCCACCCGCGGTGCGGTAGAGGCCAACACCACCCGCGAGCCGTGGCCGCGCGCGGAACTCCTGCGCCGCGCGCGCGACGCCGACGCCATCCTGGCCTTCATGACGGACCACGTGGATGGCGCCTTCCTCGAAGCCTGCCCGGATCTGAAGGTCGTCGCCTGCGCCCTGAAGGGAGCAGACAATTTCGACATGGAGGCGTGCCGGGCGCGCGGCGTCGACGTGACCATCGTGCCCGACCTGCTCACCGCGCCCACCGCAGAACTCGCCGTCGGCCTCATGATCGCCCTCGGCCGCAATCTGCTCGCCGGCGACCGGCTGATCCGCCAGCACCCGTTCGCCGGCTGGCGGCCGGTACTCTACGGCATGGGGCTCGATGGGGCGGAGGTGGGCATCGTGGGCATGGGTGCCGTGGGCCAGGCCATCGCCCACCGCGTGCGGCCATTCCGCTGCCGCATCTCCTATTGCGACGCGCACCCGCTTTCTCCCGCCGCGGAGGATGCGCAGGGGCTCCTGCGGCGCGATCTGGCAGAGTTGCTGGCACGCAGTGACTATCTGGTGTTGGCGCTGCCATTGAACGCGGAGTCGCGCCACCTGATCGATGCGGCGGCGATCGCGGCCATGAAGCCGGGCGCGCTCCTCATCAACCCCGCCCGCGGATCGCTGGTGGACGAGGCGGCGGTCGCCAACGCCCTAGAGGCGAACCATCTCGGCGGGTATGCGGCCGACGTGTTCGAGACGGAGGACTGGGCCCGGCCTGATCGGCCCGCCGGCGTCGAGCCGCGACTGCTCTCTCATGCCCGCACGGTTCTGACCCCCCACATTGGCTCGGCGGTCGACAGCGTGCGGCGGGACATCGCCCTCGCCGCCGCTCGCAACATCCTGCGCCATCTGGACGGATTGCAGCGGGAGCCACCTTCGCACGATCGCTCTGCCGCCTGACACGGCCCGTCGGTGGCCATCAAGCAATACCAGCGCGACAGCAGCCTTCAAAGCATCATCATGACCAATGCGGAAATTGCGATCGCATCTTCAATCACCTCTTCAGCCGGGCCTTGCGCGAGGTGCGCGAAACCTCGAGCCCGTGATGTGCGTCGCCGTTGCGCGGCGTTGCCGCGCGATGACGGGTGGCGCTGCGATATGTGATGTCTCCGCGCCGCCCGCCATCGGTCATACCCTGCCATGCCGATCCTGCGCGGTGATGGGATTCATGCCGTAGCTTCATGCTCGAACGCCTGCTTTCCCTTGTCGGCCCAGAGCGCCAACGCCTTGTCGCGTTCATCGCTTTGGAGCTTGTCGGCCGCCCAGAGCAGGGCGCCGTAGATGATGGCGCGATCATCGCAGGTCAGGTCCACGATCCCGGCTTTGACGACGAGACCGCCGAGTTCGATCAGATGCCGCGTGCGTTGGCGGCGTTCGACCTGCCAGGTTCGCATATCATGCCGCGCTCGTGCTGCCTGATGCCGGTTGCGCACCGTCCGGTTGCGGTTGAGCGCCGCCCGCGTCGCGGTCAGATGCCGATGCAGATCGCCGCGCCCGGCTTTGAAAGAACGCGGCCCCGCGCTTGGCCCACGCCTCCCTCTTTCCGGCGTCCTTGGTTTCGGCCAGCACGATCAGCGCGCCCGCCAGTTCGTCGACGGTGAGCGCGTCGGCTCCGGTCAAGATCACCAGTTCGCCGAGTTGCTGCACCTTGCGCGTTTTAAGTTCCCGCGCCTTGTCCTCCAGCGCCTTCAGTTCAGCGCCATAGTCCCGTGGTTTCCGCATCGTCGTCTCCATAAGCAATGGATGGAGCGATGATAGTTTCGTGTCGGCCGGAATGCTGTAAGGTTGCCGGGACGGCCTGGAACGGCGCGGACCGTCCCGAGAAATTCATTTCGAGGGCGCGCTTATACGTCGTTCCGACGTGCGCTTGGGAGCAGTATCTGGTCGGTCGCCATGGCGATCTACCATTTCTCCGTTCAGGTCATCGGACGCGCGGCGGGCCGCAGCGTGGTGGCTGCCGCCGCCTACCGCTCGGCCTCGCGGTTGCGCGACGACCGGCTGGGCCGCGATCAGGACTTTTCCGCCAAGCGCGGCGTCGTCCATTCCGAGGTCATGCTGCCGGAGAACGCACCGGAGGAATGGAACGACCGCGAAAAGCTTTGGAACGATGTCGAGGCGTTCGAGAAAAGGAAGGACGCCCAGCTTTGCCGCGAGGTGGAGTTCGCCCTTCCGCGTGAGATGACGGAGCGCCAAGGCGTCGAACTGGCCCGCGATTTTGCCCAAGCCGAATTTGTCGATCAGGGCATGATCGCCGATGTGAACGTGCATTGGGATATCGGCGAAGACGGAATGCCGAAACCCCATGCCCATGTCATGCTGACCATGCGCAGCGTGGACGACAACGGGTTCGGCCAGAAGGTGCGGGAGTGGAACCGCACCGAGCTGGTCGAACGTTGGCGCGAACGCTGGGCCGATCACGTCAACGAGCGTCTTGCCGAACTCGACATCGACGCGCGGATCGACCACCGCAGCCTTGAGGCGCAGGGCATCGGTCTTGAGCCGCAGACCAAGATCGGCGCACCGGCGCAGCGCATCGAGGCTACCGGGATCGAGGCCGACCGCGCCGAGGATCACCGGCGCATCGCCCGCGAGAACGGCGCGCGCATCATCCAGAACCCGAACATCGCCCTGGACGCGATCACCCAGCAGCAATCGACCTTTACACGGCGCGACATGGCGATGTTCGCGCACCGGCACAGCGATGGCATCGACCAGTTCAACGAGGTCATGGGCGCGATGCGCGGCGCGCCCGATCTTGTCGAACTCGGCAAGGACGATGTTGGGCAGGACCGCTTCACCAGCCGCGGCATGATCGAGGCCGAACAGCGCCTGCATCGCGCCACCGCGATGATGGCCGAGCGCGAACGCCATGAGGTGAATGACAGGGGCCGAGAAGCCGCGTTGGCGCGCGCGGCGGATCGCGGGCTGACCCTTTCCGGCGAGCAGACCGAGGCGCTGGCGCATGTCACGGACGGGCGCGACCTTGGGATTGTCGTCGGCTATGCCGGGACGGGGAAGAGCGCGATGCTGGGTGTGGCGCGCGAAGCCTGGGAAGCGGCGGGCTATGAGGTTCGCGGCGCGGCGCTCTCCGGCATCGCCGCCGAGAGTCTGGAAGGCGGATCGGGCATCGCCTCGCGCACCATCGCCAGCCTGGAGCATCGCTGGTCGCAGGGCCGCGACATGCTCACCAGCCGCGACGTGCTTGTCATCGACGAGGCCGGGATGGTCGGCACGCGGCAGTTGGAGCGCGTGCTGTCCCATGCCGCCGAGGCCGGCGCGAAGGTGGTGCTGGTCGGCGATCCGGAACAGCTTCAATCCATCGAGGCGGGCGCGGCGTTCCGCTCGATCCACGAACGCCACGGCGGCGCGGAGATCAGCGAGGTTCGCCGCCAGCATGAGGACTGGCAGCGTGAGGCGACCCGCGACCTCGCCAGCGGCCGGACGGGCGAAGCCCTGAACGCCTACCGCGCCCGCGACATGGTGCATGAGGCTGGAACGCGGGAAGAAGCGCGGCGTGACCTGATCGACCGCTGGGACCGTGACCGGCAGGCCAGCCCAGACGCAACCCGTATCATCCTCACCCACACCAATGCTGACGTGCGGGAATTGAACGAGGCGGCCCGCGAACGGGTGCGCGATGCAGGCGAGCTTGGCGCGGATGTGCATATCGCCGCCGAACGCGGCGTGCGGAATTTCGCCACCGGCGACCGCATTATGTTCCTGCAAAACGAGCGCAGCCTTGGCGTGAAGAACGGCACGCTCGGCACCATTGAGCAGGTCAGCGGGCAGAGCATGACCGTCCGCGCCGACGATGGGCGCAATGTCACGTTCGACCTGAAGGGCTACAACAAGATCGACCACGGCTATGCCGCCACGATCCACAAGGCGCAGGGCATGACCGTGGACCGCGCCCATGTGCTGGCGACGCCCGGCATGGACCGCCATGGCAGCTATGTCGCCCTGTCAAGACACCGCGACGGCATGGACCTGCATTACGGCCACGACGACTTCGCCAGCCGGGACCGGCTTATCAACACCCTGTCGCGCGACCGCGCCAAGGACATGGCAGCGGATTACCAGCGGATCGACCCGGCCCAGGATTACGCCGAGCGGCGCGGCATCACCTTCCGCGAGCACGTCGAGCGTGTTGTGGAGATCGCCCGCCGAGTTCCCGAGAAGGTGCGCGGCATCTTCGACGACTTGCGCCTGCCCGCCGCAGACGGACAGGGGCCGGAAAGGAAGGTGGAGGAAGACCCGGAGGCGGCGTTACGCCGGGCGCGTGGGCGGGCGCTCGTCCGTCATGCCCGCGCCGTCGATGCGATCTTCGCGGCGCAGGATCAGGGCGGCGAGGCCAGACCTGATCAGGTCAGGGAATTGCAGGAGGCGCGCCAGCGGTTCGAGGAGGTGCGCCCCCACGGCTCGCATGACGCCGAAGCGGCCTACAAGAAAAACCCGCAGCTTGCGGCGGAGGCGGCGTCAGGTGACGCCCGGCGCGCGATCCACGCCCTGCAACTGGAAACCGAGTTGCGCACCGATCCCGGCCTGCGAGCCGACCGTTTCGTGGAGCGCTGGCAGAAACTCCACCGGGCCAGCGACCAACGCTATGCGGCGGGCGACTATGCAGGTCACAGGGCGGCGCGGGCGGCGATGGGGAACATGGCGCAGAGCCTCGAACGCGACCCGCAGATGGAATCCCTGCTCGCCAACCGCAAACGCGAACTCGGCATCTCATTCGATTCGGGAATGGGCGTCGCCCGTGACCTCACCCTCACGTTCGGGCTTGGCCGGGGCCGGGGTCTCGGGCTGTAAACCGTCCTATTTACCGCCCCCTCTGCGCCACGGCCCTACGACGGCTAAATCCCTATTGCACAACAATAAACCCTTGCCTTTGCCTCTCCTGGCAGTCCCACGAAAAGCCAGCAGGAGGCAGCCCAGCCATGCGCCAGCCAGATCGTATCATCCGCATGAACACCGTCCGCGACCGCACCGGCCTGTCCCGGTCCACCATCTACCGCAAGATCGCCGAGGGTACGTTCCCGCCCCAGATCAAGATCAGCATCAACGGCGCGGGCTGGCGGGAATCCGACATCGACCGTTGGGTCGCCAACCCCGTGGCGTGGCGGCCCGGAAGCGGGCGCGGCCGCGATGGCGTCTGATCGCGGAGCGCGCTCCCGCGCCCGGCGCGTCAGGCCGCCCACAGCGTCGGAGCAGCTTGAGGCGCTGCTGGGATACCATGTTCCCATGGGCCGACCGCCCAAACACGACCTGTCCATCTGGACCGTCACCGACGATTGGCCGCGCCCCGTTCCGGTCACAGAGGCTGAGATCGAGGTGTTCGAGCAATGGTTCGGCGACCTGTTCGATGAACTATTCTGTTCCGGCGGCTGATGCTTCAGGCGTCGAAATCGACGTTGAAATCTGCCCTCCGACAGACTACTTGTAGTCACAAGTGTCTACATATGTGAGGGCGCAACATGCTGACCATCAACCTCAGAGACGCCAAGGCTGGATTTTCGAGCCTGGTCGATGAAGCCGTCAAAGGAGAAATCGTGACCATCACCCGTCATGGCAAACCCGTTGCGGCCCTGGTCTCGGTTGAGGCGGCGGAGATCGCGCGCAAAGCGCTCGAACGTAAACGGGCGGGCCTTGTCAGTTATCTCAGGACGTTCCCAGGCGGAGAGTTCCCGCGCAACCGCAAACCATCGCGGGATGTCGAGCTTTGAGCGGCTTCCTTCTCGACACCAACGTCGTCTCCATGCTCGCGCCGTCGAAGGCGGAAGCATCCACTGACTTCCTCACCTGGCTGGACCGTATGGACGCCGATGGTCGGCTATTTCTGTCGGTCGTTTCTATCCACGAGATCGAGAAGGGAATCGCGCTCCTCGACCACAAGGGGGCGACGACGAAAGCCGCGAGCCTGCAAGCATGGCTCAGTGGTCTCGTCTCCACATACGATGACAAGATCATTGGCTTCGACGCGCAGGCCGCCGCAATCGGCGGGCGGCTGGAGGCGAAGGCGCTTGCGGCCGGTCACGACCCCGGAATGGCCGATGCCGTGATTGCCGGTATCGCCGCAGCGCATGAACTCGTCATCGTCACCCGAAACACGAAGCATTTCCTTCCGTTCGGCGTCGCCGTGTTGTCGCCTGACGAGGCGGCTGCACAAGGAGGCCCGGCATGACCGCTTCCACAATCCCTCTGCGTGCCGCCCTTTATCTTCGGGTTTCGACGGCGCGGCAGGCCGAGCATGACGTTTCCATCCCCGACCAGAAGCGGCAGGGCGAAGCCTACTGCGCCTCACGCGGCTATCAGCTTGTCGAAACCTATGTGGAGCCAGGCGCATCCGCCACCAACGACCGCCGCCCCGAGTTCCAGCGCATGATCGAGGCGGGGACCAGCAAGCCCGCGCCATTCGATGTCGTCGTAGTCCATTCGTTCAGCCGCTTCTTCCGCGATCACTTCGAACTGGAGTTCTATGTCCGCAAGCTGGCGAAGAACGGCGTCAAGCTGGTTTCGATCACTCAGGAAATGGGGGACGACCCCATGCACGTCATGATGCGCCAGATCATGGCTTTGTTCGATGAATACCAGTCGAAGGAAAACGCCAAGCACGTCATGCGCGCCTTAAAGGAGAACGCCCGGCAAGGCTTCTGGAACGGCGCGCTCCCACCTATCGGCTACCGGGTTGTCGCCGCCGAGCAGCGCGGGGCCAAGGTCAAGAAGAAGCTCGAAATCGATCCGCTGCACGCCGACACGGTACGGCTGATCTATCGGCTTGCGCTGGAAGGTGACGGCACCACCGGCCAGATGGGCGTCAAGAACATCGTCTCCTATCTCAACAGCCGCCGCATCTTCACCCGCGACGGCGGGCGCTGGGGCATCGGTCAGGTTCACCGCATCCTGACCCGTCGCACCTATATGGGCGAGCATGAGTTCAACAAGCGCAGCAAGACCAAGGAACTGAAACCCGTCAGCGAGATCGTCACGGTTCCGGTGCCGCCGATCATCGACCGCGAGACGTTCGACACCGTGCAGGCGCTCTTGAAGGCCCGCAACCCCAAGCTCATCCCTTCCGCCGTTATCAGCGGCCCGACCATGCTCACCGGCCTGATCCACTGCGCCAAGTGCGGCGGCGCCATGACCATCCGCACCGGCAAGGGCGGGCGTTATCGTTACTATGCCTGCTCCATGAAGGCGCGGCAGGGACCGACCGCCTGCGAGGGCATGGCTGTGCCGATGGACAAGCTGGACAATCTTGTCGCCGATCACCTTGAAAGCCAGCTTCTCCAGCCCGAGCGGTTGGAAGCCATCCTCGCCAGTGTTCTCGACCGCAGGCAGGAGCAATCCCAGCGCCGCCGCGAGCACATCGCCGAACTGAACAAGCGTGCTACCGAATCGGAACTGCGCCTGAAACGCCTCTACGATGCCATTGAGGCGGGCGTGGCCGACATCGACGATCCGGCGCTCAAGGACCGCATCGACGGCCTCAAGGCCATCCGCGATCAGGCCAAGGCCGACGCCGAGCGCGCCCAGGCCATGCTCGACAGCTCCGGCTCCAAGGCCGTCACCCCGCAAATGGTCCGCACCTTCGCCAAGACAGCCCGCCAGCGCATCCGCCTCGAAGGCGGCGGCTACCGCCGCGACCACCTGCGCGCGCTAGCCCAGCGTGTCGAGGTCGCGGACGGCGAGGTTCGGATCATGGGATCGAAGACCCAGCTGCTTCAGGCGCTGGTGTCGGGCGGCGGCGTAAGCGCAGTGCCCACTCAGGGACTGAAGTGGCGGAAGGGGTGGGATTCGAACCCACGGTGGAGTTGCCCCCACGGCGGTTTTCAAGACCGCTGCCTTAAACCGCTCGGCCACCCTTCCACAGGGGCTCGGGCCCTGTCGGCGCGCTCTGCGCGGCGAGCCGTTCGTGTCTAGGGTGTTCGTGCGCTCAGCGTCAACCGGGTCGCGACCGGAAGCGTCAGCAGCGCAGGCGCAGCAGCGCATCGAGCGGCAGGTCCGTCCCGAAGACGAGGGCGCGCCAGGCGGGCGCCGACGCCAGCACGAGACCGAGGATCAGGAGAAGCCACGCGAGCGCCGGCATCCGGGGCCGGTCCGCGCGTTCGCCAGGAGGCGCGGGGTCCGTCATCAGGCGGGCGCCGGGCGGCCGCGCCGGGCGGTCAGCCACGTGCCCGCGGCGACCATCGCGAGGCCCCAGGCGAGAAAGCCGAGATCCCAGACGAGCCAGCGGTCCCGGGGGGCCAGCTCGTTGACGTGGTGCACGCCCAGGATCTGGTGATCGATCAGCCCCTCGACGAGGTTGAACAGGCCCCAGCCGACGAGGACGGCGCCGGCGAAGCGCGGGGTCGACCACGTCACGTGCGGCAGGCGGGCGGCGCGCCAGAACAGGAACAGGCCGAGCACGACGAACACGTAGGTGGCCGAGTGGAAGAGGCCGTCCCACAGCGTGTTCAGGCGGATGTTGTCGATCGTGTCGGCGGGGTACCAGCTGCTCAGCATGTGATGCCATTGCAGCACCTGATGCAGCACGATCCCGTCGAAGAACCCGCCGAGGCCCAGCCCGAACAGAAGGCCGGCGCCGAGCGGGAACGGGATCGGCCGCGCCCGCTCGGCCATCCGCTCAATGCGACCGGTCGGAGCGGTCGGGCGCGTGGCCCTGGCCGCTGTGGCGGTGGTGCCGGTCGCGCTCGCCCCCACCCCCGGAGACGTGCGAGCGGGTGTCGTTCGTCGGAGAGCCGGGCGTCGGCCCGGAGCGCTCCTCGGCGCGGGGCTTCGACGCGTCCTGGTGGCTGCTGCCCGGACCGCCCTGGTGGCGGTCGGCCGCAGGCGTCTTGCTCGATGTGCTCATCGGTCCTGCTGATATCCCTGGTTGGTGGTGTTGACCTTCGTGTTGCCGGCCTGCCCGACCTTGTCGGGGTCGCGCGTCTGGCCGGCTCCCTTCGGGCCGGTTTCGGTCGGCGCCGCGGCGGCGCTGCCGGGGCCTTTGTCGGAGCGGTTCGCGGGCGGAACGGGGGGCGGTTTCGTAGTCATCGGATCTCCGCTGTCTCGGGTCTGGACGGCGCGCCGGGCGCCGGGTCCCGGATGGGACGAGTCTCGGGCGGCGGGCCGGGATCGTTCGATGAGCCAACGCCGGGCCGGAAGTCGGGTTCATCGCGGCTCGAACGTTTCCGCACGACCAGATCCGTCCGGCCCTCAAGACCAAGCCAAGATTATCCACGCCGACGACCTGTCGAATCCGCCGCTCGCGATCCTGGATCCTGGCAGAATGTTCCGGGACGGCGGCCGGATAAATTCGCAGCGGCTCCGCTTGCTCTGTCGGCCCGCGCGGCCATCTTCGTTCGCCTGATGTCGCCGGTCCGGCGGCGCGACGAAGAACGGAGGACGATCATGGCGAACGCCAGCAAGAACAGCATCGGCCCGGGCGCCCAGGGCAAGCAGTCCGGCACCGGCGCGATGACCGACCTGCCGGAGGGAATCCTCCCCGAGAACATGGTGTTGAGCAACCGCGACAAGAGCCGCCACGGCGACGAGCGCGGCCTGGACGGCAAGCACGTGCAGACCGAGCAGTACCAGGACCACGCGGGCAACCGCCTGGACGCGCCGGGAGCCGAGGGGCCCGGCGAGAGGCTGGGCGCCGCCGAGCGTACAGCCGGCGGCCGCCCGGGCAACACCAGCGGGCTCGCCGAGCCGATGACCGATCTCTCCGGCGACGAGAGCAGCCTGAAGCGGCGCCAGCACGGCTGAGCGCCGCCGCGGCGCGCGACGCGGAACAAACGGCCGTGCCGCGCGCCTGATCAGGACGACAGGAGCGGCGACCCCGGACCGGGATCCGGGCGCCCGGAGGACAGGACCGCATGGACATCTGGCAGCGCATCGAGAACGATCACGCGAACATCGCGCAGCTGATCCACGAGACGCCGAACGCGCTGAACGGTCCGGGCGTGGTGCGCAGCCGCGAACGGCTGCTCGGCGACCTGATCGATGCGCTCGACCGGCACGGTGCGGCGCTCGCGGCCGGACTCTACCCGCCGCTGCGACGCGAGGCGCGCACCGCGCGGCTGGTGGACGAACTCGCGCACGAGCAGGCCGCCTTCATGCGCGACCTCCGGGCGCTCGCGCGGCGCCGCGGCGGCTCCGGGTGGCTCAACCGCTTCGAGGACGTGACCTACGCGGTCGATCAGTGCCTGCACCGCCACGTGCACGAGCTGGTGCCCGCGGCCCGCGCCCTGCTCTCGGCGGAGGCGGCCGAGCGGGCAGGCCACGCCTACGTCCGGGCCAAGATCCAGGCCTTGCGCGGCGACGGCGCGCTCCTGGGTGGCGCCCTTGGCGGCGGCGCGGCGACGGGGGCCGCGGTCGCCGCGGTCGCCGGCCTCGCCCTGCTCGCATGGCGGCTCGCCGGCTCGCGGCGGCGGTCGGCGGGCGGCGACCGGTCCGAGGGCGGTAACGCAGGTCGGCAGACCCGCCCGGTCGGCGTCGGCTCTGGTCGGCCCGGCCCGGACCGGGGGACGCGGTCGGCTTCGGGCGAGCGGCGCGGCGGTGAAGAGCTCCGCGCGCGCCAGGAACGCCTCCTCGACGAGGCGATCGAGGAAACCTTTCCGGCGAGCGACCCGATCGCGCCGAAGAGGATCACGCGGTAGCGCGCCCGGCACGGGACGGCGACGTTCTTTCTACAGGACGCGCGAGGGAGGCAAGTTTCGTCTCCCTCGCGGGGGCCTGGAAGAACGTTCTTCCGGAGGCCGACACAAGACAGGGACGCGGGCACCGTCCCGCGCCGCGGTGGCGATGGTGGACAGCAGGATCGCCTCCCCGTCCCGGCCCGCCGGACGGGTTGACTTCGTTCTGTAAAACGAACACCTGATGGGCTTCAGCCCCGGTCGCGTTCCGCGCACCGGCTCTCTGGAGGCCATCGTGACCGATCTGCGCGCCCACCGTCCCGCCGCGCCCGCCCGCCGGATGCGCCGCCTCGCCTGCGCGCTGGCGCTCGCCGTCCTGGTGCCGTCCGGCGCCGCGCGGGCGCAGTCCGAGCTTCTCAACGTCTCGTACGACCCGACGCGCGAACTCTACCGCGACGTGAACGCGGCCTTCGCCGAGGAGTGGAAGGCCAAGACCGGCGAGACCCTGACGGTCCGTGCCTCGCACGGCGGCTCGGGCTCGCAGGCCCGCACGGTGATCGACGGCGTGCCGGCCGACGTTGTGACGCTCGGCATCCCCTCCGACATCGACGCGATCGCCCGGATCTCGAAGAAGATCGATCCGAACTGGCGCAGCAAGCTGCCGAACGAGGGCCTGCCCTATACCTCGACGGTGGTCTTCCTCGTCCGCAAGGGCAACCCGAAGGCCGTGAAGGACTGGTCGGACCTCGCCAAGCCCGACGTCAAGGTGATCACCCCGAACCCGAAGACATCGGCGGGCGGGCGCTGGAACTTCCTGGCCGCCTGGGGCTACGCCTACGAGCGCGAGGGCAAGGACACCGAGAAGGCCAACGCCTTCGTGGGCCAGCTCTACAAGAACGTGCCGGTGCTCGACACGGGCGCGCGCGGCTCGACCGTCACCTTCGCCCAGCGGGGCTTGGGCGACGTGCTGCCGACCTGGGAGAACGAGGCCTTCCTGGTGCTGCAGGAATTCGGCGCCGACAAGTTCGACATCGTGGTGCCGCCGACCTCGATCTACGCCGAGCCGCCGGTCGCGATCGTCGATGCCAACGTCGATTCCAAGGGCACCCGCCGCCAAGCCGAGGCCTACCTGCAGTTCCTCTACGGCGACCGGGCGCAGGCGATCTTCGCCAAGCACCGCTACCGGCCGCTCAAGCTCGAGGCCGCCGACCCGAAGGACCTCGCCTTCCTCCCCGAGGTGAAGCTGTTCAAGATCGAGGACATCCAGGGCAGCTGGGACGATATCCAGAAGCGGAACTTCGACAACGGCGGCCTGTTCGATCAGCTCAGCAAGGCCGGCCGCTGACCGCCCCATGACCGCATCGACCAAACCGCGCTGGCGCTTCCGCCGGCCGAGCGTGCTCCCGGGCTTCGGGATCACCTTCGGCTACACCATCCTGTGCCTCTCGCTTGTGGTGCTGATCCCGCTCGGCGCGCTGGTGGTGCGCGCCTCCGGGCTCGGCCTCTCCGGCATCCTGGAGGTCGCCGCCGACCCGCGGGTGGCGAGCGCGCTGAAGATCAGCTTCGGCGTCTCGCTGCTCGCCGCCCTCACGGCCTCGGTGTTCGGCTTCCTGGTGGCCTGGGTGCTGACCCGCTACCGCTTCCCCGGCCGCCGGATCGTGGACGCGGTGGTGGACCTGCCCTTCGCGCTGCCGACCGCTGTCGCGGGCATCGCCCTCGCCCAGGTCTACGCGCCGAACGGCGTGATAGGGGCGCAGCTGGAGCGGATCGGCATCAAGGCGGCCTACACGCCGGTCGGCATCTTCATCGCCATGGTGTTCATCGGCCTGCCCTTCGCGGTGCGCACCGTGCAGCCGTTGATCGCCGAGATCGACAAGGAGGTCGAGGAGGCCTCCGCCACGCTCGGCGCCAGCCGCCGGGCGACGCTCTGGAAGGTGGTGCTGCCGCCCCTCATCCCGGCGGTGCTGACCGGCTTCGCGCTCGCCTTCGCCCGGGGCGTCGGCGAGTACGGCTCGATCATCTTCATCGCCGGCAACCTTCCTTACGTCTCCGAGATCGCGCCGCTGCTCATCGTGATCAAGCTCTCGGAATACGACTACGCGGGGGCGGCGGCCATCGCCACGATCATGCTCGGGATCTCGTTCCTGACGCTGCTTGCCATCAACCTGATCCAAGCCTGGAGCCGCCGGAGGTTCGGCTATGTCTGAGACCGCCGCCACGACCTTCGCGGCCCTGCCCGCCAAGCCCGACACGCCGCGCAGCGCCGTCACCGAGGGGCGCGCGGTGCGCTGGACCCTGATCGCCGTCGCGATCGTGTTCCTGGCGCTCTTCCTCGTGGTGCCGCTGGCGACGGTCTTCGTCCAGGCACTCTCGAAGGGATGGGAGACCTACCTCGCCACCTTCCGGGAGCCCGACGCGCTCGCGGCTGTGCGGCTCACCCTGATCGTCGCCGCCATCGCGGTGCCGTTCAACCTCGTCTTCGGCATCGCGGCCTCTTGGGCGATCGCCAAGTTCGAGTTCCCGGGCAAGAGCCTGCTCGTCACGCTGATCGACCTGCCCTTCTCGGTCTCGCCGGTGGTCTCGGGGCTGATCTACGTGCTGGTCTTCAGCGCGCAGGGGGTGTTCGGCGCCTTCTTCGTGCAGCACGGGATCCAGGTGCTGTTCGCGCTGCCCGGCATCGTGCTGGCGACGATCTTCGTCACCTTCCCGTTCGTGGCGCGCGAGCTGATCCCCCTGATGCAGGAGCAGGGCACCGCCGAGGAGGAGGCCGCGCTGACGCTCGGCGCCTCCGGGCTCTGGGCCTTCCTCACCGTCACGCTCCCCAACATCCGCTGGGGCCTCCTGTACAGCGTGCTCCTCTGCAATGCCCGGGCGATGGGCGAGTTCGGCGCGGTCTCGGTCGTGTCGGGCCACATCCGCGGCCTCACCAACACGATCCCGCTCCACGTGGAGATCCTCTACAATGAGTACAACTTCGTCGCGGCCTTCGCCGTCGCCTCTCTCCTCGCCGGCCTCGCCCTTGTCACGCTCCTCATCAAATCCGTCCTCGAGTGGCGCTACGCGGGCGAGCTCGCCGCCGGCGGGCGTCATTAGCGGCCGCCCCTCGACGGCGATCCGGGTCGAGGGCCTGTCGAAGACCTTCGACACGGCCGCGGTGCTGCACGATTTCGACCTCGACGTGCGGGCGGGCGAACTGCTCGGCCTTCTCGGCCCCTCGGGCTCGGGCAAGACGACGCTGTTGCGCATCATCGCCGGGCTGGACTTCCCCGACCGCGGCCGCGTGCTCTTCGGCGGCGACGACGCCACCGGCCTGCCCGTGCAGAAGCGGGCGGTGGGCTTCGTCTTCCAGCACTACGCCCTGTTCAAGCACATGAGCGTGGCCGACAACATCGCGTACGGGTTGAATGCGAGGAAGCGCGCCGACCGCCCCGACAAGGCCGAGATCAAGCGCCGGGTCGGCGACCTGCTCGACCTGATCAAGCTCTCGGGGTTCGCCGACCGCTACCCCTCACAGCTCTCGGGCGGCCAGCGCCAGCGCGTGGCCTTGGCCCGCGCGCTCGCCGTCGAGCCGCGGGTCCTGCTCCTCGACGAGCCCTTCGGGGCGCTCGACGCGCAGGTGCGCAAGGACCTGCGCCGCTGGCTGCGCGAGATCCACGACCGCACCGGGCAGACCACGATCTTCGTGACCCACGACCAGGACGAGGCGCTGGAACTCTCCGACCGGGTCGCCGTGCTGGACCGGGGCCGCCTCGAGCAGGTCGGCACGCCCGACGAGGTGCAGGACAACCCGGCCTCAGCCACGGTGCTGAGGTTCCTGGGCGACGCCGTCGAGGTCGAGGCGATCGCCGAGAGCGGGCAGGTGCGGGTCGACGGTCGCCCGGTGCCGGGCGTCGTGTCGCCCGCCGGCCTGATCGGCCCGGTGAAGCTCTACGTGCGGCCCTGGCAGTTCCAGCTGACCGAACCCTCCGCCGCGCATCTGCGCGGCACCGTGCGGGCCTCGCACCGCAGCCAGGGGCGGCAACGCATCGAGGTCGAGCGCGGCGAAGGCCGCCCGCTGCTCGTCGAGGATTTCGACGGCGAGCGCTACGCGGCCGGCCACCCGGTGGGCCTGCGCATCGTCGGCGGCTACGTCTTCGCCTGACATCGCGACGTACCCCCTCCCCCGCGGAGGGGGGAGGGAAAATCGCGCGCCCTACCCTGCCCCTGCCCGTCGCGCCGCCACGGCGTCGGCGAGCAGGCACAGAATCTCGAAGGCGAGCTGCCCGCCGGCCAGCGCCGTCACCCCGGACGGATCGAGCGGCGGGGCCACCTCCACCAGATCCGCACCGACGAGGTCGAGGCCGCGGAGCGCCCGCACGAGGTAGAGCGCCTCCCGCGCCGTGAAGCCGCCGATCTCCGGCGTGCCGGTGCCGGGCGCGTAGGCCGGGTCCAGCGCGTCGATGTCGAAGCTGAGATAGGCTGGCCCCGCCCCCACGATCGCCCGCGCCTCGGCGACGATCTCCGGCAGGCCGCGGGCCACCGCCTCCTCCATCGTGACGATGCGGATCCCTTGCCCGCAGGCCCAGTCGCGCTCGTCGGCCGCGTCCATGCTGCCCCGGATGCCGATCTGCACGCAGCGGCGCGGATCGAGCACGCCCGCCTCCACCGCTCGCCGAAACGGCGTGCCGTGGGTGAGCCGGGTACCGTCGTACTGCACGTCGTCGGTATCGCTGTGAGCGTCGATGTGGACGAGCCCGAGCGGGCGTCCCTGCCCGAGCGCCCGGAGGATCGGGTACGTGACGAGGTGGTCGCCGCCGACCGCGAGGGGCACGATGCCCTGCCCGCGCAGGTCCGCGAAGAACGCCTCGATGCGCCGGCAGGTCGCGGCGGCGTCGATCGGGTTCACCGGCACGTCGCCGAGGTCGGCGCAGGCCGCGAGCGCGTAGGGCGCGATGCCGCTGGCGTGGTTGACCATGCGGGTGCCGGTGGAGGCCTCGCGCACGCCCCGTGGCCCGAGCCGGGCACCGGGCCGGTTGGTTGTCGCGCCGTCGAACGGGATGCCGACAAGCCCGATCTCCACCCCCTCCGCCGAATCGGGCGCCCGGACGGGGAGCCGCATGAAGCTCGCCAACCCGGCGAATCGCGGCGTCTCCATGCCGGAGGCCGGCCGGAAGCGGGCGATGCGCGCGGCGTCGGCCTCGCTGACGCTGTGGTGCATGGGGGGCTCCGCCTCGGCGTTTTCCGCTGATGGACCAGTATCATCCGGGCGCGGCCGGGCGGGATCAACCCGCGGCGCCGCCGGCACCCCGCGTTGACGCCCGGGCCGGGCCTGTCTATAGAGCGCGCTCTGCCGGAGCGGGCGTTCGCACGCTGCGGCTTCGCTTATTGCCTGTACAACCTGCACGCGTTGACCGACCCCCGGTACCACCGGCCCGTCGGTATCGCCCGACGAGACGAGGATGCCCATGGCCAACACCACGTCGGCCAAGAAGATGACCCGCAAGATCGCCAAGCGCACGGCGATCAACCGCTCCCGCCGGTCCCGCATGCGGACCTTCATCCGCAAGGTCGAGGAGGCTATCGCCGCCGGCGATTCCACCGTCGCCGCCGACGTCCTGCGCACCGCGCAGCCGGAGATCATGCGCGCTGCCCAGAAGGGCATCGTTCACAAGAACACCGCCTCCCGCAAGGTCTCGCGCCTCGCGGCCCGCGTGAAGGCCCTCTCGGCGGCCCCCGCCGCCGCCTGAGGCGCAAGCGGATCCATCGCGATCGAGATTGAGCCCGGCCCTCGCGCCGGGCTTTTTCGTGCGCGCCGTCCAGCCCGTAGCCCTCCCTCCTCTGCGGGGGAGGGAGAGCGCGGCGGCTCGGACGCCTACCACGTGAGCGGCCATGCCCCGACGCCCCTCGGGCGGCGCCACGATAGCCCCCCCCCGCACACCCTTCGTTTACCCTGCCGTCGATTGATCCGCCGCGCCCGCCGCCGGCGCCGCATCTGCACGGCGGCGTCAGGCCCGCACGCCGCGAAGATCCCGCCCGTCGATTTCCGTGGAAGACCAAGACGATAGCGGTCACCGAACCGCCCGCGCGCACATATCCGGCTGCCCTGGCGGCGCTGTCCCCGCAAGTCCCACTGTTAAAACCCGGGTAGGTCTTTGTTGATAGCGTCCGAGCATCGACGAATGTCGGCGGCGGAGGCCTTGACTCTCCCCGTTATCTGCGCCCTGCCCGTATTCGCGGGGCTCCAAGCGTAGTGTTGCGTACGTCCCGCCGGCGGTCCTCCGTCCTCGGGGCGAGGAGAGCGATTGATGCGTGTCGACGGAAACGTTGCAGGCGACGACGGGAACGGCCGGAACGGCTCCGGCGACTCCGAGATCTCGGCCGCCTGGGCCCGGGTGAAGCGCCGCCTGCGGGCGGAACTCGGCGAGGACGTCTACGCGAGCTGGTTCGCCCGGCTCGAGCTGGAGGCGGTCGATGGCGGCACCGCCC
>NZ_LSIX01000136.1:0-1340 GCF_001556475.1 Methylobacterium sp. CCH5-D2
CGGCCCCCGCCGGCCCGGGCGCCCCGGTCCCACCGCGGAACCCGGGCGGACCGGACCGCCTTGCTCCTTCAGACCACGGGAGCATCCGCCACATGTCCCAGCCCGACGACCCCCGCACCGCGCCCGGGACCGCGCGCCCCGCGCCCGACCTGAACCAGCGTCTCTCCCCCGGAGAGCGCCGCATCGTGGAGGCCGGCGAGGCCGGCCCGCACGCGCCCGGCCATCCGGCCCCCGCCCCCGACCCGGGGCCCGAGACGGGCGGCTACGACGACCATTCCCCGAGCCGCGCGCCGGACAACGCGAAGGGCGGCTACGGCGCGGGCTGAGGACGGGCGCGCGCCGCGGATCTTCCGGTCGCCGCCTCCTCGTCACGCTGACGCCATCCTTCGGGATCATGCGCCCTGCCGCCTCGCCGCCCGGCCCGTCCGGCGGCACCGGAAACGACAGGACTTCCCATGACCCCGAGCAAGGCGGCGTTCCTCGCCATCGGCCTCAGCCTCGTCCCGGCCGCGGCGCTCGCGCAGCAATCCCCGGCCCGCGACGCGCTCAAGCGCGCCTGCACCGGCGACTACATGGAGTATTGCAGCGAGCACGCCCCCGGCGGCCCGGAGGTGGAGGCCTGCTTCAAGGCCAACATGAAGAAGCTCACGCCCGCCTGCTCCTCGGCCATCACGGCCTACAAGCAGGAGCAGCGCGCGACCCGGCGGGTCAGCGAGGCGCGCTGACCCGCGGGACCGGGCTCAGGGCATCGCCTGCCAGAGCAGGGCGATGAACGTGAGCCCGATCAGGTTGTAGAGCAGCGCCCAGACGAGCGCGCCGCGCAGTGCCCGGTTGGCCGGCCGGCGCGATACGGCCCGCGGCGGCGTCGCGGCCGGCATCGGCCGGCCGGGCGTCGGCATGTCGAGAAAGCGGGTCAGGCATTCCGGCAGGGGGCGCTGCCCCGATTCCGGCCCCGCGCTGCCCCGGCTCGCCGGGGCGCTCCCGGGCCGGTCATCGCGTGTCGAACGCGCGCGGCGCGATGTGCGCATCGGATGTTCTCCGGTCCCGGACCCGCGTAGAGTGTTCGACCCCGGGCCTCCGCGCAAGTCCCGGATCGGTGCGAGGCCACCCCGATCGTGGGCCGGCCCGCGACGCTTGACCCGCGGCGGTGAAATCGCATCTGTGCGCCGCAGCATCCGAACCGGCGCACCGCACATGACCTCTTCCCCGCCCCGCTCCCGTGCCGACATCCGCGTCCTGCTGTTGGAGGGGATCAACGACAGCGCGGTCGCGCTGATGGAGGGTGCGGGCTACACGAACCTGGTGCGTCTGCCGAAGGCGCTCGACCGCGAGGCGCTGCA
>NZ_LSIX01000137.1:0-1629 GCF_001556475.1 Methylobacterium sp. CCH5-D2
GCCGCCCGGCAGGCGAGTGCGGCGTCGATCTGGTCGCGCCCGCAACCTTCGGCGAAGCAGAACCGGCCGAGATCCTCGCAGGTCGCCAGGAAGCGTCCGGCGGCGACCGGCCGGTCCCGCATGTCGGCGGCCCCGGCCGCGGACGGGCCGAGGACGAGGAGCGCGAGGACGATGACGCTGGAGCGTGCCACGCTGCCCCCGGGGATGCCTGCCGAACCACCGCCCTCCCATAGCATCGGCCGCGCCCGCCCGCCGTGCCATTCGGGCGACAACCGGCGCCGTTCGGGGCCGGGGGCGACGGCGCGCCGGGCGCGAAGCATTGGCCGCGCGACGACGCCGGGGCTATACCGCGGGCAAGGGCGTGTCCGGCGCGGGGCGACGCCGGGGCCGACGCCGACCGGGAACCTCAAGTCATGCGTTACGTGCGGGACATGCGCGGCTACGGGGCGAACCCGCCCGATCCGGACTGGCCGGGCGGCGCGCGCGTGGCCATGCAGGTGGTGCTCAACTACGAGGAGGGCGGCGAGAACGCGATCCTGCACGGGGACGCGGCCTCCGAGGCCTTCCTCTCCGAGATCGTGTCGGCCGTGCCATGGCCGGGCCTGCGCCACTGGAACATGGAATCCCTCTACGAGTACGGCGCGCGGGCCGGGTTCTGGCGCCTGCACCGGCTGCTGACCGGACTGGAGATCCCCGTCACGGTCTACGGCGTCGCCACGGCACTGGCGCGCTCGCCCGAGCAGGTCGCGGCGATGCAGGCGGCCGACTGGGAGATCGCCTCGCACGGCCTGCGCTGGATCGACTACCGGGCTCACACGCCGGAGGACGAGCGCCGGGACCTAGAGGCGGCGATCCGCCTGCACACGGAGGTGACGGGCGCCCGCCCGACCGGCTGGTACACCGGCCGCTCGTCGGCCGACACGGTGCGGCTCGTCGCCGAGGAGGGCGGCTTCGCCTACGTCTCCGACACCTACGCCGACGACCTGCCCTACTGGCTCGACCACGACGGCCACGGGCGCCCGATCCGCCCGCAGCTGATCGTGCCCTACACCCTCGACGCCAACGACATGCGCTTCTCGACGCCGGCGGGCTTTGCCAACGGCGACCAGTTCTTCTCCTACCTGAAGGACACGTTCGACGCGCTCTACGCCGAGGGCGAGGCCGGCCGGCCGGGCATGATGAATCTCGGCCTGCACTGCCGCCTCGTCGGGCGCCCGGGCCGCGCGCTGGCGCTCCGGCGCTTCCTCGACTACGTGCGCGGCCACGACCGGGTCTGGTTCGCCAAGCGCATCGACATCGCGCGGCACTGGCAGGCGCGCCACCCCTACGCGGAACAGGCCGTCCGGCCGTCGCGGATGGACCGGGAGGCGTTCGTCGCCCGCTTCCGCGACGTGTTCGACGGCGGCGCCTGGGTGGCCGAGCGCGCCCACGCGCTGGAGCTCGGCAGCGCGCACGACACGGCGCTCGGCCTGCACAACGCGCTCTGCCGCGCCTTCCGCGCCGGCTCCGGGGCGGAGCGGGCCGCGCTCCTGCCCGCCGGCCGCACCCCGCAGGAGGCCGAGGCGCACGCCTTGCAGCGGCTCCGCGACATCCTGCCGGCCTGAGAGAGGATCCTTCCGATGACCGCCT
>NZ_LSIX01000013.1:0-9139 GCF_001556475.1 Methylobacterium sp. CCH5-D2
TGTCCTGATCCGTCATACCCCTCACCCCAACCCTCTCCCTATGGGAGAGGGGGCAGGGCGCGGTTCACCGCACGCCGCCGAACCCAGCAACCGGAGGTTGTGTGAGGGAGCCTACTTACTCCCCGTCCGCCTGATCGCCGGCCTGACGGATGCCGTAGCGGCTCTCCAGGCCGGGATTGCCGCGCGGCCCGCGATCGACCGGGGCGCGGGCCGGGCGCTCGCCGGGGTCCCGGCCGATCTTCGGCATCAGCGAGGCGAGGTCGACGAACTCGTCGGCCTGCCGGCGCAGCTCGTCGGCGATCATCGCCGGCTGGGTCTGGATGGTCGAGATCACGGTGACCCGCACGCCGCGCCGCTGCATCGCCTCGACCAGCGAGCGGAAGTCGCCGTCGCCCGAGAACAGAACCATGTGGTCGATGTGGGGGCTGAGTTCGAGCGCGTCGATCGCAAGCTCGATATCCATGTTGCCCTTGAACCGGCGCCGGCCCATCGAATCCGTGAACTCGCGCGCGGGCTTCGTGACGACGCGGTAGCCGTTGTAGTCAAGCCAGTCGATCAACGGGCGGATCGAGGAGTATTCCTGATCCTCGACCATGGCCGTGTAGTAGAACGCCCGGATGAGATTGTCGCGGCTCTGGAACTCCTTCAGCAGGCGCTTGTAGTCGATGTCGAAGCCCAGCGCCTTGGTGGTGGCGTAGAGATTGGCGCCGTCGATGAAGAGCGCGCTGCGTTGGAGGAGCGACATAAAATGTTGAGCCTTCTCGGAATAATATCTTATCGCGTGACATAAAATTCTAGTTCGGCAATGTCGAACAACCTCAAGTCATAATTGATTGATGTGGCGCCCATGCGTTCGGATCGGGCGATCCGCCGCATCGAATCTTGTTCGGATAGTTGGGCTTCCGCGCGGCATCGCTGATCGACTTGCCGCATCGAGCATGGCGCCCGCCGACGCGGCAAGTCAAGTACGGTCCGTCCCGCCGCGGACGTCTCAGGCGACCGCCTTCGCGGCGCCGCGCTTGATCGCGCAGATCAGCGGCGCGGCATCGATGCGCGCGGGATCGACGGCCTCGAAGCGGACGGGTTGCGCGCGCCAGGGCGCGAGGACGTTCAGGGGGCGCTTCAGCGTGAAGAAGCCGTCGTAGCCCGCGTCGAGGAGGATGCGGCTGCAGGCCTGTCCGTCGGCGCCGGACAGGGCCTCGTAGAACACGACCGGCGCGTCCCGTTCCAGGATCCGTCGCGCGCCGAGGAGAACCTGGCGCTCGTGGCCCTCGACGTCGATCTTCATCAGGCTGACGCGGCTGCGCGGGCCCTGCGCGTCGAGGAGATCGTCGAGCGGGGCGACCGGGATGGTCACGGAGCGCGCCTGCCAGTCGATGTCCTCGCCGAGCCGGGCCCAGCCGAGCAAGCCCGCGGTCGGGACCTGAAGGGAGGCCGTACCCTGCCGGTCGGACGCACCCGAGCAGATCGGCGTCACCGTGCCGACGTCGGCCAAGCTGAGATTGGCCTTGAGGATATCGAACGTCAGCGGGTTCGCCTCGACGGCGAATGTCCGCTCGAACCGCGCGCCGTAGCGGATACTGTAGATGCCGATATTCGCTCCGACATCGACGAAGCTTCCGGTCCAGTCAATGTCCTCGCCGATGGCGCCCCGCGGATCGGCGAGGATGAAGTCGAACCCCTCGATCTCGCGCGACTCGAAATGGCCGGTGGAGATGATGCGGTGGCCGATGAGGTCCGAGGATGAGACGATCATCGGCGTGCCGAACATGCCCTTGCGCAGGGAGCGGCGCTGCAGGGCGCTGACGAGGCGGTACAGCGCCTCGTCGAGTGCCAGGGACATCAGCGATCGACCGCGTTGCTGCGCCACGAACACATTCACCTCCACCGTTCCAACCCCATGCCGACGCTGGGTCGCGCCGGGCATTCGGCCGCTCGAACCGCTTGCGAGGCGAATTCTGGCGGGGGATTCGATAATGGATCGTGCCCGCATCTCCGGTGAATAGGCCGTTTCGACTCGGATAATTAATATCCACCGTCGAACGTTCGCGTCCTTGCAGATCTCATACCATTTACGATTGATTTGTTCGGTCTGACGCATCGTCTCAGGACGAAGCGCGGGTCCCCTCTCCTGTAGGGCAGGGCGATCGCATATGGCGACGGCCGCTTTCCTGCCGTCATCCCGGGGCCGCGAAGCGGAACCCGGGATCCATGAACACCGAAGCGCCAGAACGAGATTCTACGATGTTCCTGGATTCCGGGTTCGCCCGCGGCGCCCCGGAATGACGGCGGAGAGAACCAAAGCGCCATATGCGATCGCCCTGCCCATAGGGAGAGGTCTGCTTTCGCAGAAAGCCGGGTGAGGGGTATGAGGCTGCCGGAGAAGGCACGGTGCTGAACGCGCGTCGATGGTGTGCGCAGTTCTGGGGCGTCATACCCCTCGCCCCAACCCTCTCCCTATGGGGAGAGGGGGCACGGCGCGGTTCACCTCACAGGGCCGAACCCATCGACCGGAAACCGTGTCAGGGCTGCGGCATCGCCCGGCTGCCGGGCTTCACGGCCGGAATCGCGGCAAGGTCCGGGGGCAGGGCGTCGGCCGGATAGGCCGGGATGTCGAGGGCGACGAGCGACACGAGCGGCACGCCGATCTCGCCGCGGCCGCCCGAGCGGTCGATCAGGCAGGCGGCGCCGACGATCTCGCCGGGCTCGCCCTGGATGGCCGCGAGGCATTCCCGCGCGGAGAGCCCCGTGGTGACGATGTCCTCGACGATCACCGCGCGCTGGCCCGCCGGGATCTGGAAGCCGCGCCGCAGGGTGAAGGGGGCGCCGGGCTCGCGCTCGACGAAGATCGCCCGGGCGCCGAGATGGCGGGCCGTCTCGTAGCCCGGCACGATGCCGCCGATGGCGGGCGAGACCACGATGTCGATCCGCCCGAACCGGGCCTGGATCGCCGCGGCGAGCGCCCGGCAGAGCCGTTCGGTGCGCGGCGGCTCGGAGAAGATCGCCATCTTCTGGAGGAAGACCGGCGAGCGCAGGCCCGAACTCAGGATGAAGTGGCCTTCGAGCAGCGCGCCGGCGTCGCGGAACTCGGCGAGGACGGCCTCGGGCGTGAGGGCGCCCGCGGTCTCGGCGGAGGTCGGGGCAGAGGTCATCGCGCGGCGCTCCGGTGGTCGGTGGCTCGGACTGGGTGCTGGGGCCGGCTTGTGGCAGCGGGCCCCGGGAGGCGCAAGGCTGCCGTCCGATCCGCGCACGCCCGAATCGCGGCCGTTCCGCTAACCTCGGGTGTCGTCCGCCGGGAACCGACCCGTGTCCCCATCCTTGTCCGCTCCCTCGTCGGCTCCCTCGTCGGCTCCCTCGCCCGTGAACGGGCGGCGCGTTCTCGCGCTCGCGCTGCCGATGACGCTCGCCAACATCACCACGCCGATGCTGGGCTTCGTCGGAGCCGCCGTGATCGGACGGCTCGGCGACGCGGCGGCGCTCGGCGCCATCGCGCTGGGTGCCGTGATCTTCGACGCGATCTTCTGGTCCTTCGGCGCGCTGCGCATGGCCACCGCCGGGCTCACCGCGCAGGCCGTGGGCGCGCGGGACGCGGCGGAGGTCGACCGCGCACTCGCCCGCTCGCTTGCCGCCGGCCTGCTCGCCGGCCTCGCCCTCGTGGTCCTGCAGGTGCCGCTGGCCGCGCTCGCCGTCGCGATCAGCGGGGCGAGCGCGGCGGTACAGGCGGGGCTCGCCACCTATTTCCACATCCGGATCTTCTCGGCGCCCTTCGTGCTGGCGAACTTCGCGGTGCTGGGCTCGGTGCTCGGGCGGGGGCGCACCGACCTCGGGCTGCTGCTTCAGGTCGCGATCAACGCGGTGAACATCGCGCTCACGCTCGCTCTCGTGCTCGGGCTGAACCTCGGCATCGCCGGGGCGGCGCTGGCCACGCTCTGCGCGGAGGCCGCCGGGCTCGTCCTCGGCCTCGCCGTGCTGCGGCGCCTCGGTGCGCGACCCTTCCGGGTGCCGCTCGCCGACATCCGCGATCCGGCCGCGCTGCGCCGCACGATCGCCGTCAACCGCGACGTGGTGATCCGCACGCTGGCGCTGGTGGCCGGCATCGTCCTGTTCTCGGCGCTGGGCGCCCGCCAGGGCGACGCGGTGCTGGCCGCCAACGCGGTGCTCTGGAATCTCTTCCTGATCGGCGGCTTCTTCCTCGACGGCTTCGCCACCGCGGCGGAGGCCCTGTGCGGGCAGGCGATCGGCGCGCGGGACGAGGCCGATTTCCGCAAGGCCGCCCGCCTGAGCCTGCGCTGGTGCCTCGGCTTCGGCGCCGGGGTGAGCCTGATCGCGCTCGGGCTCGGCCACGCCTTCGTCGATTTCGTGACGACGAGCGCCGATGTGCGCGCGGTGGCCTACCGCTACCTGCCGCTGGCGGCGCTCGCCCCCTGCGTGGCGGCGCTGCCCTTCGCGTATGACGGCATCTATATCGGCGCGACCTGGACCCGGGCGATGCGCGACCTGATGCTCGGCGCGCTCGTCGCCTACTGCGCGACGCTGGCGCTGGTACAGGGCCTCGGCCTCGGCAATGCCGGGCTCTGGCTCGCCTTCCTGAGCTTCCTCGCCGCCCGCGGGATCGGCCAGGCGTTGGCCTATCCGGGCCTCGCGCGCCGGACCTTCGACGGGGCGCCCGCCTGAAGCCGCGCCTCAGCGCGGGTCGGTCCAGCGCCGTCCGGCCGATCCCGTGCTCGCCGGGCGGGCGCTCGCCGGCGCGGGCTCGGCGGAGACGGTCGGCGAGAGGGTGGGACTGAGGGCCCGCTGCGGCGCCGTCCGCTGCGCCACGGGCCGGACGGGGAGGGCGCTGCGGCGCGCGCGGGCCCGGCGATAGCGGCGCGGCCGCTCCGTCGAGGCGCCGACCACGCCGCCGACGATCGCCCCCGCCACGGCGCCGATCGGCCCGCCCACGAGGGCGCCCGCCACCGCGCCCGAGCCGACGCCGACCGTGGTGTTGCTGGCGGCGGCCGCGGGCCGTGCGAGCGGCGCGGCCAGCAGGGCGGCGAGGAACGCGGTTCGCGCGAGGCCGCACAGGATCGTCTTCATGGCAATACCCCCTGGTGTCGGGGGCGCCCTTGCGGGGCGAAGGTGGCCGGAGCGTGGCCGCGACCGCGGGGTCGCGCACGGCCCCCGCGTGTCAATCGATGCCGATTCTCGAGCCTCCGACCTCTGGCCGGTGGCGCCGACGGAGCATTGCACTATGGTGCAGCGCACAGAACAACCGCCCCGCGCAGGGAATGCCGATGACCGACCTCCGCCTCCGCCGCAGCGTCCTCTACATGCCGGGCTCGAACGCCCGGGCCCTCGAGAAGGCCAGGACGCTGCCGGCCGACAGCCTGATCCTCGACCTCGAGGACGCGGTGGGGCCCGAGGAGAAGGAACTCGCCCGCGAGCAGGTCTGCGCCGCGGTCAAGGGCGGCGGCTACGGCGACCGGGAGCTCGTGATCCGCGTCAACGCGCCCCAGACGCCCTGGGGCGAGGCGGATCTCCGCGCCGCGATCGAGGCGGGGCCGGACGCGATCCTGATGCCGAAGGTGTCCTCGCCGGCCGTGCTGGAGAGCATCGCCAACCACCTCGAGGCGCTCGACGCCCCCGAGGACATCGCCGTCTGGGCGATGATCGAGACCCCGGCGGCGATCCTGAACATCAAGGAGATCGCCCAGGCCCGCCGCGACCGGCGCACCCGGCTGACCTGCTTCGTGCTCGGCACCAACGATCTCGCCAAGGACACCTGGGCGCAGCTCGTGCCCGGCCGTGTCCCGATGCTGCCCTGGATCATGTTCGCGCTGGCGGCGGCCCGGGCGGAGGGGCTGACCATCCTCGACGGCGTCTGGAACGACATCTCGGACGTCGAGGGCTGCCGGGTCGAGTGCCGCCAGTCGCGCGACCTCGGCTTCGACGGCAAGACGCTGATCCATCCCAACCAGCTCGAGCCCGCCAACACCTCCTTCGCGCCGACCGAGGAGGAGGTGCGCCGCGCCCGCTTGGTGATCGACGCCTTCAACGCGCCGGAGAACGCCCGCCGCGGCGCGATCAAGCTCGAGGGCCGGCTCTACGAGCGCCAGCACATCGGCATGGCCAAGCGTGCGGTCACGTGGTCGGAGGCGATCGCCGCCAAGGGCTATTGAGCAGGCGCTCGGGGGCGAAGGTCCGGGGGGCGCGGTCGGGATTCCCCGCACCTCACCCCGCCGTCAGGATCCCGAGGAAGAGCGGGCGCGCGAACAGGTCCGCCGCGTTGTCCGGGCCGACCGAGGGGCACCAGCGCGGCAGGTCGCAGGCCGCGTCGACCGCGCTGCTCACCACCTGGGCGGCGATCGTCGGATCGACCGGGCGGATCGAGCCGTCGGCCACGCCGTCGCCGATCGGGAAGGCCAGACGCTCCCAGAGCCGGCGGAGCTGCGCCGGAACCTCGGCCCGCAACCCCTCCGGCAGCGCCCCGACCGCCGCGCAGCGCAGGAGCGGTCCGCCCGGGTCGAACTGGTGGCGGATCAGCGCCCGGGCGCAGTCGGTGAGGCGGTCCCAGCCCGGCCCGCCGCGCGCCTCCGCCGCCGCCTGCTCGGCACGCAGCACCGCGAAGGTGCGCGCGAAGCAGCTGGCGACGAGGTCGTCCTTGTTGTCGTTGTGGTGGTAGAACGAGCCCTTCGTCACGCTGAGCCGGGCCGAGATCTTCTCGACGGAGGCGCCGCGGTAGCCCTCCTCGTTGATCAGTGCGGTGGCCGCGCGCAGGAACGGCTCGGTCGGGCCGCCCGGCGCCGGCACCAGCGGAGGGCCGGCCGCGGACCAGCGGCTGTCCGGTCCGGCAAGGCCCGCGAGCAGGATGTCGGCGACCCGCTCGGCCACGCGGCCGTAATCCTGGGGCTCGTAGCGGTCGATCCAGAGGCGCGCCGTGTGCACCACCGAGAGCACCAGGTGGGTCCGCGCGCCGCGCGCCGCGCGCCCGAGATCGGCGCGTTCCGGCACGAACAGGGCGCGGGCGCGGCGGAACAGGTCGTTGTAGGCCGCGAACACCGCCTCGCTCTGCGGGCTCGGCAGGGCCATCAGGTCGCCGAGCCGGACCTGCGGCCGCTGCCGGCCGGCCTCGATCGCCGCCAGATCGCGGAAGTAGGCGGCCAGGAAGGCGCCGAGCCGCGCGGCCGGATCGCCCGCCCCTTCGGCGGCGTCGAGCAGGCCCGTGTGCCACTCCAGGCTGCGCAGGTAGCAGGCCGCCGCGAGGTCCTCCTTGCGGCGGTAGTAGTAGGTGATGCTGTTGGTGACGAGGCCGACGCTGGCCGCGACGTCCGTGAGCGCCGTCCCGCGCACCCCGCGCGCGTTGAAATGGCCCACCGCGGCATCCAGGATGGCCTGGCGCTTGGCGGCGTAGCGCTTGGTCACGCGCGGCGCTGGGGCGACCCTGTCTGTCATCGGCTCCGGTTGAGCATGTCGGGGCGGTGTCGGCAAGGCGCGCACGATCGCGTGAAACTGAGCCGGCACGCCGCGCGTTTTCGAAAGCACGGTATCGTTCCGGAACCGGTCGGTCGCGGCCGTTCCGGACCGCCGCCGCGCGATCCCCCGTCGTTTCCCGGGTCGCAGTGGGGAGGTTTCCCCCTCCGCGGCGGCCATTCGGGGAAACCGACATTGGACCAAAGGCTGATGCGTCAAAACCACATTGGGCGGACATTCCGATTTTTTGTGGTTGCGGTCCGTCAGCTCGGCCTTAACCTGACTCTCCCATGCTGATGCTGCCGACCACGGCGTTCGCGCCGAATCCCCAAGCCGTGCCGGCCCTGGCTGCCGGAGGCGCCCCGCCGAGTGCTCGTCCCATGCTGTACGACGCGTTCCAGGTTCAGTCGGATCTCGCCCAGCAGACGCGCGCCTGGGGGCAGGTGCTGCACGACGCGGTCTCGCCCTGGGCGGCGCTCGGCGGCCCGCTGAGCTGGTGGTCGGCCGGCGCGCAGATGATGATGCGGGCGGGGATGAGCTTCGCGCGGCCGAGCTTCGGCCTCGACAGCGTGCGGGTGGGCAATCGCGATGTCCCGGTGGTCGAGGAGGCGGCCTTCGCGACGCCCTTCGGCACGCTGCTGCGCTTCCGCAAGGACGTGGAAACGCCCCAGCCGAAGGTGCTCGTCGTCGCCCCCCTCTCGGGCCACTTCGCGACGCTGCTGCGCGGCACGGTCCGCGCCCTGCTGCCCGACCACGACGTCTACGTCACCGACTGGCACAACGCGCGCGACGTGCCGCTCTCGGCCGGGCCCTTCGGCTTCGACGACTACGTCGAGCACCTCGTGCGCTTCATGGGTGTCCTGGGCGAGGGCGCGCACATGCTCGCGGTCTGCCAGCCCGCCGTGCAGGCGCTGGCCGCCGCCGCCGTGATGGCCCAGACCCGCGATCCCGCGGCGCCCCGCTCGCTGACCGTGATGGCCGGTCCCGTCGATTGCCGGATCAACCCGACGGTCGTCAACGAACTCGCCACCTCGAAGCCGATCTCTTGGTTCGAGCAGAACCTGATCGCCACGGTGCCGCGCCGGCACAAGGGCGCGGGCCGGCGGGTCTATCCGGGCTTCATCCAGCTCTCGGCCTTCATGTCGATGAACATGAAACGCCACGTCGACGGGCACACGGACCTGTTCTGGCACAAGGTCAACCGCGAGGCCGACAAGGCCGCCGCGATCGAGAACTTCTACGATGAGTACTTCGCGGTGCTCGATCTGCCGGCGGAGTTCTATCTCGAGACGGTCCGCACCGTGTTCCAGGACTACACCCTGGCGAAGAACCAGCTCACCTTCCGGGGCGAGCCGATCGACATGGGCGCGGTCCGGCGCACCGCCCTGATGACGGTCGAGGGCGAGCGCGACGACATCTGCTCCGTCGGCCAGACCATGGCGGCCCACGACCTCTGCACCAGCCTGCCGCCGCACATGCGGACGCACCACCTCCAGGCGGGCGTCGGCCATTACGGTGTGTTCTCCGGCAAGAAGTGGGAGCAGCAGATCTACCCGCAGGTGCGCAACTTCATCGCCGCGCACGGGTGATAGGGTTTCCGGTCGATGGGTTCGGTTTGACGCATCGCCTCAGGTGGAAGCGCGGGTCCCCTCTCCCATAGGGAGAGGTCTGCTTTCGCAGAAAGCCGGGT
>NZ_LSIX01000138.1:0-3071 GCF_001556475.1 Methylobacterium sp. CCH5-D2
CCGCGCCCTGACCAGGATCCTGCCTGCGCGGGCGGGCGCTCGGCCCGCCGCGGTCAGGCGCGCTGCCGGGGCGGCCGCTCGATGCGCAGGGGACGCGGCTGGGCGACGCCGTCCTCCTGGGCCAGGCCGATGGGCTCGGAGGGGCGCAGGGTCAGCGCCTCGCCCGACCAGGGTGCGTCCGGCACGGCCGCCTGGCAGGCCAGGGGGCAGCAGGTGGCCGCGCAGCTGACCGGGCGCTTGTGGTGGCCGTGGCCGCCCGGGTGGTGCTGGCCGGCCGAGGCATGCCGCTGGCAGTCGGGGCCGTCCGCGCCGTCCGCCTGGAGGGCCGCTCCCGCGGGCGCGTCGGCGGAGGCGGCTCCGTGTCGGTGGTGGGTGTGCGGGTCGGCGGGGGCCGCGGCCTGGTCGACGGCGGCGTGATCGGCTGCGGCGTGGCGCTTCATCGTGCACGGCGCCGCCGGGGCGATGGCCACGGCCATCGCCAGCACGGCGAGCAACACTGCGCGAAGAACTGCCAAGGACCCAGAGACCCTGCCAAAACCCGACCCAATCGTCGCACGGATGGACTTGCCGGGCAACGCACGAACACTTTGATTTAATGTGAACCTGCCTCGGCCCTCGGCGCTGTTGGAATTCGGTCACAGGTCATGCCCGCGCGGCGGCCGATAGGTGTCGAGATCGTGCCGGCGGGCTTCTGGAGGCTCGTGACTTGGGCGTCTCTGCGTGGGGTGCGATTGCCTGCGGCCTAGGTCGGCTCGCGACGATGCGGATCTCCCCAGGCGCCCGTGACGCCGGTCTTGCCTTCCGAGCTTTGGGCGGGGCCTCGATGTCAGTCCTGACCGGGGCAAGAGGGCGCCGGCCCGTGAGGCTCGGACGCCCGCCCCCTCGGCCTCCCGGGTGCCGGGTCCGAGATGGTCGCGATGCGACCTGATCCTGTCCTCGGTGCCGCGCCAGGGTGCACCACGGACCGCGCAGCCTCGTCTCACCGCCGAGCGCCGGCCGGCTCGGGGCGCTCGGTGACGGGGCGTTGGGGCGCGCGCCGGATCGAACCGGTCGTCAGGCCGTCGTCGAGCGATCGGAATGCGGGACGCAACTTCTGATACCGTTCGTTGCGCCAAGCAGGGGGGACGTTGTCCCAGGCGCCGGCAAGGGCGTGACCCGGCATCCAGGCCATCAAGGCGGCGCCCAGAAGGGCGGCATGGACAGCTCGGTTCATGGCTACGTTTCCCTCTTCTCAAGAAGCTGGCGGCTTCTCGGAAGAGTTCGGGGCCGACGCGGAAAAGGTTGCAGACCGTTCGAATCTCGAACTGCGGTCGGGCCAAGACCCCGGGGCCGCGCCCCGGGGAGACCAGCCCGGCATTGCGGTGTCCCACCGGCTCCGGGCCCGGTCTGCGCCCGGCCCGGTCGCAGCCTGACCGCAGCGGTCGGACGACACGACGAGATGGACGGCGTCGCGGCCTGCCGCCACCCGCGCGGAACCCGGCTCTCAGCGGGCAGGCTGCCGCCGCGCTTGCCCGACGTGGCCCGGAAAACCCAAGCCGAACCGATCCCGGACTCGGGGCCGGGACAGCTCATCGGGATGGCGCGGAACAGATCCTGGGCGAACCGGCATTCGTGGGCGAGACAGAACCGGACTGTCTCGACATCGGCCGGTGGCACCGGCGCAGCCGCGGCGCAACCTCGCCGCCGAACTTCCGGACGATGCAAGCGCGGCACTTGGCATGCGCGCCTGAGTTCAAGGACAGCAGGTGTCCCTTATGCAGGGGGAGCGCCAATAGGGTCCCCTGACGCCGGCTGGACGCTCCCTCCTCCGGCCGTGGCCGTGTCCGCTTTCGGCGACGGGGAGAAGTTGTTCGGCCAGCCTGACCCCGACGACCCGGACGGCGGTGATCCCGGCCGGCGGGAGAGCCTGGCCGGGACCGTGGCTAGCGGGCTCGCCAGACGAGGCGGCGCCGAGCCGTCGAGTCGTTGCCCTGACCCGTCGGCGGTCCGCAGCGAGGCCAGGGGTGGAAGATCTACTTCTCCTTCCGGATCTTGGTCTGGATCTCGCGCAGGCTCTTTTCGTTTTCCTCCTTCGTCTTCCGGGCTTCCTTCACCACCGTCTCGTCCTTCGAATGCTTGATGGCGGCCTCGGACATGTCGACCGCGCCTTGGTGGTGTGCCGCCATGCCCTTCATCCAGGCCAGGTCCGGATCGGGGTCCATCATGCCCTGCATCATCGCCTTGTTCATCTTGTCCATGGCTTCCATGGAGTCCTTCTGCAGAGGGCCCATGTTCTTCATGTCCATGCCCGACATGGACCCGCCCTGGCCGCCTTGGGCGAGCACCGGTGTCGCGCCGGAAGCCATGAGTGCCGTGGCTACGAGTGCGGTTCTCACTACCTTCATGCGAGCCTCTCTGTTCGTTTTACCCTGTGGGGGTACAACCCGGCGGCGTGATCCAGGTTCGCCGTCCGATCGCGCTTTTCTGTTGGGTTGGGTCGTAGGCCGGGCGCGAACAAGCCGGCTGCCATCCGGATGGCCGTGCCCGCCAGCCCCCGGCGTCCGGCAGCCGCGGTCCGGGGTGACGCCACGGGAACGCTGAGCTCCCGGCGAGCGCGCCCGTCGCCGAGAGGGCCACGGGCGACGGGCTTAGGGTGTCGGTGGGACTTGGCACCCCGTGTCAGTGGCGCCCTTCCCGGTGGTGGCCGCCCTCGCGGACGACCTCATGATGCTCCTCGTGATGGTCCGCCTCACCATGATGGCCGTGCGTCTGCCTGTGCTCGATCACGTGTCCATGGCGCTCCGCGCCGTGGTGGTCGCCGTGGGCGGCCCCGACTTCGTCGAGCGCCCGCGCCGGCCCTGCCGTGGACCCGAATGCGGCCGCGGCGGCCACGAGCAACCCGACCTGCAACAGTCTCGACATCCCTTCACCTCCATCGTCGTTCTGCGGCTCAAGGAGCGCGCTTGGCCCCATATACGATCCGGGGGTATTCAGGCGTTTTGTTCCTCCGCGAGCGTTCCGAGCAAGATGGAGGGGCCGGACGACAGCGGGCGGGCTGGGTCGCTGGGGTGGTCAAATGGGCAGGCGGGGCC
>NZ_LSIX01000139.1:0-310 GCF_001556475.1 Methylobacterium sp. CCH5-D2
GGGGTGCGGCGGCACGCAAGCCGCCGGGGCCCGGCGGGACCGAGGCGGAGCGCCAGCGCCCCCGCAAGACCTTCGCCGCGGCGGGGGACGGGCGGGAGTGACGAGCCTGCCTTCATCCCTGCGCCGGGCCTGAGACCATGGCCATCGACGCCTCAAGCGTGGGCTTCGTGGCGGCCTTCGCGGCCGGCGCCGTGTCGTTCCTGTCGCCCTGCGTGCTGCCCCTCGTCCCGGGCTACGTGTCCTACGTCGCGGGCCAGTCGGCTGCCGGCGGGCGCGACAGCCTGCGCACGCTCGGCCTGAGCCTCTGCTT
>NZ_LSIX01000140.1:0-12285 GCF_001556475.1 Methylobacterium sp. CCH5-D2
CGCCGCCCCTGGGGCTGGCGCCACGCCGGCTGGCACGGCCGTCACTGGGGCTGGCGCCACGCCGGCTGGCGTCATCGCTGGTGAGGAACGGGGCCGGCGCACCCGCGCCGGCCCCCCGGCGGATCCATCCGCGCGCTCGGACGTCTTCCCGGCGAAGCTTTTTCGCGCCGAGGGGACCCTGTGAGCATCGGACTGATCGCGCTGCTGGACGACGTCGCGGCCCTCGCGAAGATGGCCGCGGCCTCCCTCGACGACGTCGCCGGCCAGGCCGCGCGGGCGGGCGCGAAGGCCGCGGGCGTCGTCATCGACGACGCCGCGGTCACGCCGCGCTACGTCGTGGGTTTCGCCGCCGAGCGCGAGCTGCCGATCGTCGGCCGGATCGCGCTGGGGTCGCTGCGCAACAAGCTTCTGTTCCTTCTGCCGGGCGCGCTCGCGCTCAGCGCCTTCGCGCCCTGGGCGATCACCCCGCTCCTCATGCTGGGGGGCGCCTATCTCTGCTACGAGGGCACCGAGAAGGTCTACGAGGCCCTCGTCCCCCACGGCGCCCATGCCCACGAGGAGGACCTCGCCGCCTCCGCGCACGACCGGACCGCGGAGGACCGACGCGTGGCGAGCGCGATCAAGACCGACTTCATCCTCTCCGCCGAGATCATGGCGATCACGCTGGCCGCCATCCCGGAGGGCAGCTTCTGGATGCGCGCGGCCGTCCTGGCAATCGTGGCGCTGGGCATCACGGTCGCGGTCTATGGCGCGGTCGCCCTGATCGTGAAGGCCGACGACGCCGGCCTCGCGCTTGCCGGCAATACCGCGCCCGCGCCGCTCGGAAGCCTCGGCCGTGCGATCGGGCGCGCCGTGGTCAAGGGCATGCCCGGCCTGCTGAAGCTCCTGGCGATCGTCGGCACCGCGGCGATGATCTGGGTCGGCGGCGGCATCCTGGTGCACGGGCTCGAGACCTACGGCCTCACGGCCCCGGCGCACGCGATCCACGCGGCGGCGGCGTGGGTCGGGGACTGGCTCCCGGCGGCCCGGGGCGGCATCGAGTGGCTCGTCACGGCCGCGGCCTCGGGCCTCGTCGGCCTCGTCGTCGGCGGCCTGCTGATCCCGCTGACGAGCTTCGTCCTGGCTCCGGCCTGGCAGGGCGTCGCGCGCCTGCGGCAGCGGGCGGCCTGAGCGGTCGCGCATCCCCACGGGTCCACGACGGCCGCGCCGAAGCGGAACCGGCCCGGCACAGGCCGGGCCGTCCGATGAAGACTCCGTGGCCGGCTCAGTTGGCGCGCGAGACCTCCACGAGGTTGTCCGAGAAGGACGGGGCGTGGCCCATGTCGGTGAAGGCGCCCGACGAGATGCTGTTGACCGTGCCCTCGTTGAGCTGGCGCCAGTAGCCCAGCGTCGCCACCACGATGCCGGCCCGCACGTCGTCGGTGATGCGGGCCACGCCCTTGAAGGCGCCGCGGTCGTTGGCGACCTGCACCCGGTCGCCGTCGCGGATGCCCCGCGCCTCGGCGTCCGCTTCGCTGATCATCACGAACTGCTCGCCCTGGCCCCGCTGCTTGTCCTCCATGTTCGCGTAGCAGGAGTTCAGGAAGTAGTGGCTCTTCGGCGAGACGATGTTGAGCGGGTAGCGTGCGGCGAGTTCCGGGTCGTTCGCGTGCGATTCCCGCGGGCCGAGATAGTCCGGCAGCGGGTCGAGGGCCTCGCCGGGCTGGAAGCCCTCGTACATCTGCCGGAAGGGCGGCGCGACGAAGTTCGTGGCGCCCTCCACCTTCAGCATGCACTTGCCGGTCGGCGTCGGGAAGTTGCCCGCCCGGTGCGGGGCGCGGTCGTCGGGCGTGCCGACCTTCAGGCGGGCGAAGCCGTGCTCGCGCATGTAGGCGAGGTCGATCCCCTCGCAGGCCGGGGAAGACCAATCGACGTAGTGCTCGAGGCACTCGCTGTCGGTCCACTTGAAGTTCTCCTCCTCGAACCCGAGCCTCGCGGCGAGCCGGCGGAAGATCTCGTTGTTCGGGATGGCCTCGCCCGGCGCCTCGGCGCACTTGGTGTTGTAGGTGAGATAGAGGTGGCCCCAGGACAGGATCATGTCCTCCATCTCCGCACCCATGGTCGCCGGCAGCAGGATGTCGGCGTAGGAGGCGGTGTCCGAGATGAAGTGTTCGGCCGAGACCATGAACAGGTCCTCGCGCATCAGCCCCGCGACGATCTTGTCCGTCTCGGGCGCCTGCGTGACCGGGTTCGAGTTCCAGCACATCATCGACATGATCGGCGGGTCGAGCTGCATCTCGCCGGTCAGCGCCCGGCCGATCTGCAGGTTCGAGACGACGCGGGTGCCCTCCGGGATCAGGTCGGGGCGGCAGATCACGTCGAACCGGTAGGGGTGCTCCCAGACGCCGAACTGGGTGACGCCGCCGCCGACATGGCGCCACGCGCCGGTGAGCGCCGGGATGCAGGTCACCGCCCGGATCGTCTGGCCGCCGCCGTAGTGCCGCTCCAGCGCCACGCCCATGCGGATCGCCGCCGGCTGCGCGGTGGCGAGTTCGCGGGCGAGCGTGCGGATATCCTCGGCCGGCACGCCGGTGATGCCCTCCGCCCATTCGGGCGTGCGGGTGCGGGCCCGCTCCTTCAGCTCCTCGAAGCCGACCGTGTAATTGTCGACGTAGTCCTGATCGACGAGCCCCTGCGCGATGATCGCGTTGATCAGCGCCATGGCGAGCGCGCCGTCCGTGCCGGGTTTGGGCGCGATGTGCCAGTCGGCGCCCTTGGCGGTGCGCGAGGCGTAGGCGTCGATGACGACGACCTTGGCGCCCCGCTTCTGGGCGTCCTTCACGATGGCCCAGTGGTGCAGGTTCGTGCTGACCGAGTTGCAGGCCCAGATGACGATGTACTTGGAGTGGATGTAGCTGTCCGGGTCGAGCCCCGCGGTCGGGCCGACCGTGAGCAGCCACGCGGTGCAGGAGCCCTCGCCGCAGAAGGTCCGCTCGGTCACCGTGGCGCCCAGGCGGTTGAAGAAGGCGTCGCCCCCGTTCAGCCCGTGCACGAGGCCCTGGTTGCCCAGATAGCTGTAGGGGGCGATGGCCTGCGGCCCGTACTGGTCGATGATCGCCTTCCAGCGCGCCACGATGGTGTCCAGCGCCTCGTCCCAGCTGATCCGCTCGAACTGCTTCGAACCCTTCGGGCCGACCCGCTTCATCGGATGGAGCAGCCGGTCGGGATGGTAGTGGCGCTTCTCGTAGTCCTTCAGCTTCACGCAGAGACCGCCGCGGGTCATCGGGTGATCCGGGTTGCCGCGTACGCCCTGAAGCTGACCGTCCTTGACGTCGAACAGCATCGAGCAGGTGTCGGGGCAATCGTGCGGGCAGCCGCCGAAGAACGTCTCGGTCACACCCTCCGACTTGGCGCCGGATTCCTTGGCGCCGGCTTCCTTGGCGCCGAGCAGGGACTCGGGATTGACGATCTCGTTCATGTTTCCTCCGCGGTCGAGCGCCCGGCCTTCTTGGCGTTCCGGGTGGCGTGCTCGGTCCGACCTCAGGATGCATGGAACCGCGAACAATTCCAAATAGAACCCCCGGGCCGGGCACCGGGCTGGCGCGTTCCCGCCGGCCTCGCCCGCCCGCGGGCGGGCCGCGGCTCTCAGTCCTTGTTTCGACGCGCTCTCTTTCGCCGAACCGGCATCCACTTCGGCGCAGAGCGCTCTAGACAGGTCGGCCGGCGAACCGGGCCGCCGCGATCTCCTGGCGGCTCGCCAGCCCGTGCGCGCGCGCGATGTCGATCACGTAGAGCGGTATGGCGGTATCGACGCCCGCGGTGTCCCGGTCCCGGAGCAGGCGCACGGCGCAGGGCTGGAAGTTGGCCTCGTCCCCCAGCACGGCGTTCGCCTCGCTCTTGAACATCCGGGCGAGCTCGGTGTCGCCGTCCGCGGCGGCCGCGCGCTGCAGCCGGTTCAGGCCCTGCACGAGGTCGCGGGCCGCCGGCGTCAGGGTGGAGATGACCTCGAGGCTGCGCTCCTGCGCGTCGGCGGCGGCCGCGTCGAGGACCCCCCGGAATGTGTCGCGCAGGGCCGGGTCGGCCTCGAGCAGGTCGCGCGTGGGCCGGTTCAGCACGCCCCACAGCGTCTGCGCGGTGTCCAGCACGCCGCGCACCTGCGTGCGCTGCACGATGGTGGCCTGGTCGAGTTCGGCCGACGCGTCGTCGCCCACGCGCAGGTTGCGCACCGTCATCTCGCGCGTCACCGCCTTGCTCCAGACGAGGTCGTGCGGGATCGCGCCCAGCGCCTCCTTGGCGATCAGCCCCAGGAGCGCGTTGCCGCCCGTCGCCGCGAGGCCGAAGCCCTGCTTGCCCGCCGTCTCGGCGGCCGAGGCCTTCAGGTTCGTCAGGGTGTCGGGGTTCAGGTTCCCCGCCAGCACGTCGCCCCTGGCCGCCGCGCCGGCCGCCTTGCCCAGCGCCTGCAGGTCCATCGCGGCGCTCGGCGTGATGCCGAACGACACCTCGTAGCGGGTGGTCTCGGTCCGGTAGGTCCGGTCGAGCGACGTGCCGCTCTCGGAGCGCAGGTCCCCCGAGGCGGCCGCCCGGGCCGCGACGCCGAGCGTGAGGCCGCCGGGCTTCTCGGTCCAGGACCCGCCCCGGGTGTCGGCGCCCGCATGCGCGGCGCGGAAGCCGATGCGGGCGGCGCCCGACAACGCGGCCTCGACCTGTCCGAAGGTCACGCTCACCGCCGTCGGGTCGCGCATCGCGTCGATGACGTCGCGGCCGGGGGGCTCGCCGTCGAGCGTCGCCATCAGCGCTTCGACCACGGCCTTGCCGTCCGCCAGCGTGAGCATCTCGCCCCGGCTGGAACCGCCGCCGACCCCGAGCCCGCCCGTGAGGACCGCCTCCGCCCGGAAGCCGGTCGCGGTGAAACCCGTGTCCCTGAAGCTGTCCGGGCTGAGGCCGACCGAGGCCTGGACCCCGGCCGTCGCCTTCAGGCCCTTGAGGCCCCCGACCTCCCAGCCCCCCTCGGTCCGGCGGATCACGAGGTCGCGGGTCGTCTGGCCGCTCAGCCGCACCGTCACCGACGACAGGAGCGCGGGATCGAGCTTCTGCGTCCACTTGGCCGCCACGACCTGCCCACCGCTGACCGCGAAGCTGTCGCCCGGCTTCAGGGCGCCGACGAGGGTCGAGAGCTCGCGCGCGGTCCGCTCGTCCATCCGGGCCTGCTTGGTGACCTGGAGGGCGACCGCGTCCTTGACGGCCCCGACGTTGAGCACCTTCTGCCGCTGCTCGGCGAAGCCCGCCGAGGAGAAGAACGAGGGCGCGGTGCCGAGCGCCTCGCGGAAGTCGTCGAACTTGGCCTCGCGCGCGGCCCAGGCCTCCACGGAGGCGTCGGTCATCGGTGCCCGCAGGAGGGCGGTGATGCTGGCGCTCATCATCGCGGTGTCGACGCCGACCGCCCGGAGGCGCTCCTCGATCGCGTCCCGGTGCCGGGCGGGCTCGAAGGTGCTGCCGGGCGCGCCCCCGGTCGTCTCCAGCATCACCTCGGAGGCGACCATGCGGATGACGCGGTCGAGGGCGTCGTGCGCCGTCTCGTCGAGTTCGAAGGCGCGCCGCAGGTCCGACGAGCCGGTCCAGGCGAGGGCGGCGGCGACCTGCAGGTCCGCGCGGCCCTGGACGAGGCGCTTGAGGCCGGTGACGACGCTGCCTTCCGCCCCGACGACCACGCGCTTGTCCCGGGAGGCCTCGATCGTCCGGATGCCCTCCTCGATGGCCTTCAGCTCCGCGCGCGCCTTTGGGATCTCCTCGCGGAGCGCGATGACCGCGAGCGCGCCCGGGAGGGCCCGCAGGATCTCGGCCTCGCTCGGCCCGTCCGCCTTGATGCGGGCGACCTCGGCCTTGTCGAACATCCGCTCCAGCTGGTGGGGGGCCAGGGCCTGGACCGAGCGGGCGGCCCGCTCGGCCATCCCCGCCATGCGGATGCCCCCGACCGTGCCGTTGGCGATCCGGATCTCCTCGGCCGCGGCGCGCAGGACCTTGGCGGCGCCGAGGCCGTCGGGCTTCTCCTCCGCTGCGGCCCCCGCTCCCCGCTGCGCGGCGAGGGCGGCGCGATGCGCGTCCGTCCGCTCCTGCAGGGCCGCTTTCCGGTCGTGCAGGTCGATGAGGTCCCGCTCGATCCGGTCGCGCTGGGCGCCCGCCTTCAGCATCAGGGCGTAGTGTCCCGTCGGGTTCTTGTCGCCGAGGATCTTCGCCTGCAGCCCGATGACCACCCGCTTCAGCGCCTCCGTCTTCTCCGCGGGGGTCCCGGGCTCAGCGCGGGTCGGGTGGAGCGAGCGGAAGGCCTGCTCCCGGACGGTGTCGACGAGGTTCCGGGCGGCGAGGTCCGCCCGCTTGGCGGCGAGGCTGTTGATCGCCCGCTGGTTGTTCACGTCGCCCAGCGTCTCCTTGCCGACCTGGGCGAAGCCCGTCACCGCGGCCCGGACCTGGGCCCGGTCGCTCATGTTGCGCCGCCCGAGGGCGACGCTGGTGTCGAACACCTCCTGGGCGGTGCCGGCCTCGTAGCCGATGGTCTTCAGCTTCTCGGGATCGAGCCCGAGGAGGGCGACCACGCGCTCGGCCGATACGTGCCTGCCGGCCGCGCCCGGGTCCGCCTGCCCGAACAGGGCGGCCTGTTGGCTGCCGGCCTCCTCGAGGAGCTGCGCGTAGCGGGCGATCTGGAAGGCGCCGTCCTCGCCCATGGAGGCGAACGCCTTCAGCGTCTCGAGTTCGAGCAGGCCGCGCTCGGTCCTGACGGGCGCCTCGCCCGCTTCCTGCGCGCGCCGGCCGGCCGCGACCTCGGCGTCCGAGTCGATGTAGCTGCTCACCGCCCAGAGGAGCTGGGAGGCCACCAGCGTCGCGTTCGCGGGGCCGATCGTGCGGCCGAGGCGGCCGAGCTGCTCCTGCAGCGCCTCGTGGGTGCCCGCGAGCGCGCGGGCGGCCGCCATCTTGCCCTCGAAGGCCGTCAGCAGGTCCGGGCCGCCGGCCCGCAGCGCCTCGCGCATGCGCGCCGGCGCCGTGCCGCCCGCGGGCCCGAGATCCGCCCCGCCGAGCCGCTCCGCGTCCGCCCGGAACGCCTGCGCGGCGCGCTGCTCGAAGGCTTGGGAGCGCAGCTCCGTCGTGAGGGCGCGCAGGGGCGTCGCGCCGAGCTTGAGCCCGTTGAGGAGGTTGAGCGACAGCGCCTCGTCGTCCCCGCCCAGCACCCGCACGGCCGCCGCGAGGGTCGCGGCGAGGTCCGCGCCCCTCGGCTGGCTCCCGTCCACCACCGTCCGCATGGCGTGCAGCGGATGCTGCTCCGCGAGCGTGCGCACCAGCGCGCCCCCGGCGAGGTCGCGCAGGCTGCCGGGCGGCAGCCGGTCGCGCAGCGCCGCGAGGCCCTCCGCCAGGGCGGCGAGCTCGGGCGCGGATGCCAGCAGGGGCAGCTCGACGGCGATCGCCCGCAGGAGGAGCTGGCGGCGGCTCTCGCGCAGGGCCGGCATGTCCGCCTGCCCCGGCTCGGCGAGCCGGGCCTCGACCGCGCCGAGTTCGGCCGCGACGGCCGCCCGCGGGGCCGCCTGCGCCGCCAGGAGCGCCCTGGCGGCGGCGGCGCGGTCGGCGGCCGGCACCTCGGGGTCGTGGGCCCGGCCGTAGGCGGGCTGGAGCGCGGCGGCCAGCGCCCGCGTCTCGCGCGCCGCCGGGCCGGCACCCTCTGCGGCCGCGCGCTGCGGCGCGAGGCCGCCCGCGCCGAGGAACCGCTCCCTGACGCTGGCGGGCGGCGCCTTCGCGGTCCACGCCGCCGCGCCCGGCACGAGCCCCTTCGCGGGCCCGGCCCGTACGAGTTCGGTTGCGCTGCGCGCGGTCCCTCCCTCCGAGGGCTTCGGCCCGGCCTCGCCGGCGAGCGCGCTCACGTCGAGGCGGGGGCGGGGCGGCGTCGCGATCTGGGTCATGGCGCGGCTCGGGTTCGGAGCGGGAAGGAGGGGCAGTCCGGCCGCAGGCCCCTCCGGCGGCGCGGGGGCTCCTGGGGACGGGCGGCCCTACAGGCGGAAGGTGTAGCTCTCGGAGGCGAAGGGTTGTGCGGCCTCGGGCTCGCCGGACGCGGCGGCGAACCGCTCGCGCAGGGTCGCGACCGCGCCCAGATGCTCGGCCAGGATGGTGTCGAGCTGCCCGCCATCGCAGCGCCGCGGGACGGTCCGGCACAGCAGGATCGTCCGCTCCGGGGCATCGAAGGCGAGCCACGCCCCGGGCAGCGGCAGCCCGAACAGGTTCCACGACAGGGCGCTGCGCAGGTGCTCGGCCGCGTCGCTGCGCAGCACCGCCGCGTGCAGGAAGGCGACCTCCGCCCCGGCCGGGCATTCGAGCACGAGCGTCACGTCGCCCCGGAAATCGAGGCGTACCCGGCCGTCGGCATCCAGGCCGGCCTCCGGCCCCAGCAGCGCCCGCAGCGCCTCGCCGATCGTCGATCCGTCCGAATATGCCACGCCGGCCCCGCTGGTTCGCGCCGGCACGATAGGCCGCCGGCACGCCCGGACCTGTACCGTTGAGCACAGCACCCCGCCTTCGGTGAGCCGGAGGATTATTGAAACCGAATCCGGAAACCCTACGTACAGGCACCCTCCCGAACCGCAATACCAATCAAGCTTCCGAGCTGTCGCTCCGCTATGGATGGACCCTGACCGAGCGGGGGGCACGATGGATCAGGAGCAGAGCGGCCGGCCCGCACCCCTGGATGCGCTGCACGCCCGTGCTCCGGTCTTCTCCGATTCCACCCTCGTCGAGGCCCGCCGCGCGCCGCCGCAATCCCTGCGCGACAAGGCGCCGGGACCGGAGATGGCGCGGTTCGGCGACGCCCCTCCGGTCGGGCTCTTCGCCCGCTCGCGCGACTTCGCCGGCCTGGGTGCCGAGGCCAGGGCCGCGCTGGACAAGGCGGCGCTGCGCCGTCGCCACGCCCATAACGGCTTCATCTACCTCCAGGACGACGAGGCGGCGTACCTGTACTTCGTCGTCTCCGGCCACGTCCGCATCGCCTCGCTGATGGAGGACGGGTCGGCCGTCCTGCACGCCATCCTGCCGCCCGGCGAGAGCTTCGGGGAGCTCGGCGTGTTCGATGGCTCGACCTATTGCGACATGGCCACGGCGATCGGCCCGGTCGTGACCGCCGGCATCCCCGCGCAGACCCTGCGTCTTCTCTCGGACCGCTATCCCGAGATCGGCGCGGCGCTCGGCCGGGTCGTGGCGCGCCGCTATCGCGGCTACGTGATGCTGACCCGCGACCTCAGCCTCAAGACCCTCTCGGCGCGGCTGGCCCAGTCCGTGCTCCGGCTGGCGGGCCATCTCGGCACGCGCGCGCAGTATCGCGGCCGCGAGGTCGGCACGCTGGGCAGCACGGTGACGCAGACCGACCTCGGCCTGATGGCGCGCGGCTCGCGCGGGAACGTCAACCGTGTCCTCAAGACCTGGGAGCGCGCCGGCTGGATCGCCGTCGCGGATCGCTGCATCCTGATCCTCGACCGGGCCCGGCTCGAGGGCTTGGCCGTGGAGGATTGCTGATGGACGCGGACCGCCCCGAGCCGTCCTTCGGCATGACAGACCTCGAGGAGGCGCTGCGGGGTCCGTCGGGCGGCGAGGTCCGCCGCGCGTCCCTGGCGCGCCTCGACGCCGCCCTCGACCGGGTCGAGGTGCAGCTGCGGGCCGGCCTCGACCCGCGCCACCGCGCGCCGACGCAGAGCCTCCGCGCCGCGCTCGTCACCGCGCGCGACCTCCTGGCCGCCGCACCCACCGATTAGCCCATCACAGATCCGAGGAGAGATTCCCCATGGCAGGCAGTGCAGCACCGACCGGAACGTACTCGTTCTACGGCGCCACGGACAACACGCGCGGCACCTACGCGACGAACTTCAAGAGCTACGACGGCTTCGACCTGATCTGGCGGCAGAACTACCTCCAGGGGCAGATGAAGAGCATCGAGAACGACATCCGCAACATCGAGCAGAACGCCAACCTGTCGGACACCGAGAAGATGTTCTCGATGCAGATGGCGATGAACTCGTGGTCCGCCATCAGCAACCTGCGCACCAACATGCTGAAGACGGTCTCCGACACGCTCAAGTCGGTGGCGCGCAACGTCGCCTGAGGCAGGGCAGGAGCCCGGGGAGCAGCGATGTCCGGTTCCGCCGAGATCACCCGGCAGAATATCGCGACCTTCAACGCGATCTCGCCCGTCGGCGGCGAGGTCATGGAGGAGGCCCGCGGCAGCTACCGCGGCGAGACCGTGACCCTCGCCTCCGACGAGGCCAAGCTCGCCGACGCGGCCGAGGAGATCGGCATGTCGGTCGCCCACCGGGCCGACAAGAAGTCGCTCGGCCAGCGCAGCGTGCGCCAGGGCCAGGCCGCCTATCCGGAAGCGCTCGCGCGCCTGCGCGAGTATCTCGACGAACTCCCCGACATGCCGCGGGAGACCGAGCTCGTCGATCTCGTCGAGACGCTGCAATCCTTCCAAGACCTCCTGGCCGGGACCGGAAAGGGGGGCTCGGCCCCCACCAAGGAGGACGTGCTCGCCGCCCTCCAGGCCTTCGACGCCGACGTCACCCACCAGTATGCGGGGCTGGAGATCGCCCGCGCGCAGTTCGAGGCCGGCGGGGCGGAGCCGGCCTTTCTCGCCCTGCTCGACGAAGCGCGCAGCGCGTTCGAGACGAGCGCGGTCGGGCGCGACGTGCGGGCTGGCTTCGCGGCGGCGGCCGTCGCCTCGCGCGCGGCCGAGACCCTGGAGACCGATCCGGCGACGGTGCGGGACGTCTACCGGGCAATGCTGCGCGACACCCCGCATATGGGCCAGCTCTTCGACGCGCTCGGCAAGTTCGCGCTCCTCACGAACTTCGACGCGGCGGTCGAGACCTTCATGGCGGCGGCGGGACGGGACCTCGGCAGCACCGGCCCCTCGACCGACCCGCTCTTCCTGCACGGGCTGCTCACCGAACTCGGCAAGCTGAAGAAGATGCAGTCGGCCCTCGACGGGATGGGCGATCTTGTCCAGTTGACCGAGCGCGGTCTCCCGGCCGACCGCCGCGGTGCCGACGTGACCGCCCTCACGAGCCGGATGCTGAACTTCGCCGCCCTGGCGGGCGCGGGGGCGGCGGATGCCCGGCGCCTGCTCGGCAGCTTCGCCGAGCAGGGCCTCGGGGTGCAGCTTGCCTTCACCAACGGCCTGCGCGGCCTGCACGGCGAGCTGCCCGACGACGTGATGCCCTCGCTTCCCGCGCGCCTGCAGCAGGTCAAGGCGATCCTCGCCATCCTCGACGAGATCGTCGCGGCGGAGGAGGGCGTCTACGCGAAGGGCCAGGAGGAGACCCGGTGAGCTTCGGGCGCGGCTTCCTGCTGTTGGGTCAGAGCTTCGCGGACCGGCTCGGCCTGCCGCTGAGGCCGGCCCGCGACGGCAGCCTCAGCTTCGCCTTCGCCTCGACCGGGACGCTCTCCCTTACCCCGGCTCCGGACGGGTCCCGGGTCTTCGTCGGCCTCGCCCGTCTCGCACGGCGGGCGGACGGCGACCGTCTGCGGCGCGCGCTCATGCAAGCCGGTCATCAGGCCTCGACGGGCCGGGTCGTCCGGGTCGGTCTTGCCGCCGACGACAGCCTCCATCTCGTGACGGATCTGGCCGACAGCGAGCTTGATCTGCCCAGCCTCGACGCCTGCCTGCAGGAACTGTCCGGTCTCCATGACCGGATCGCGTGAGGTCGGCGCCGGCCGCCGCGCGGTCGGGCGCCTGTCGCGGGCGGGTCGCTCAGGCGGCGGCGCGCCATGTTCCCGAAGCGTCGGGATAGAGCACGATGCAGCCCTCGGCCTCGCGGGGCTTCGTCTCCGGCTCGTCCTCCCCATTCCAGGAGCGGATCTCGTGTTCGAGACACTCGCGCGAGATGATCCCGGTCGAGTACATCTGAATAATTTCGGTGATCGTGCGGCTCGGCATGGTCGATTGCCCTTGACGGGATGCGGGATTTGGGAACTCAATAGACTATTCCCGCTCTCGGTTCCGTCGTGCGCGTGCCGGACCGCACCTGTGCTGTCCCGGGCGGCGAGCGCACCTGCCCCGATCCCGCGCAGGGCTCTGCCGGCAGCCCTCGCGGCAGCGCTCCTGGCGCTCACGCTTCTCGGCGGCGCCGGGGCCCCAGCTCGGGCGCAGGACAGCCTGATCATGCAGGAGCTCGAGCGCCGGGAATACGAACTCGGCCTGCGGATGCGGGAGCAGCGGCGGCACGAGGAGATGCGCCGCGACGACTTGCGCCGCGACGACTTGCGCCGCGACGACTTGCGCCGCGA
>NZ_LSIX01000141.1:0-351 GCF_001556475.1 Methylobacterium sp. CCH5-D2
CTCCCCGCCGGCGGTGAGGGGGAGCTTCCCCACCGAGCCCCGCGCGGCGCAGCCGCGCCGCGGGGCAGGTCCTACTCCGCCTCGCCCCTGAGCGGGCGCGCCATCAGGCGCGCCACCACCGCATCGACCCGCTCCGCGCCCGAGACGATGTCGGCGACCGCCTCGGCGACCGGCATCTCGATACCCTGGGCCCGGGCGAGCGCCACCAGGGCGGCCGCCGTGAAGGCGCCCTCGGCGAGCTTGCCCCCCGCGGCCGCCTCGGGCGTGGCGCCCGCGCCCAGCCGCTCGCCGAACGCGAAGTTGCGCGACTGGGACGAGGAGGCCGTGAGCACCAGATCGCCGAGACCCGAC
>NZ_LSIX01000142.1:0-1093 GCF_001556475.1 Methylobacterium sp. CCH5-D2
GTCGTGGGCGGGCGCAGCGCGCTCCTCGTGCTCCTCGACAACGGCGCGAGCGCCGCCCACGACTGGCGCGCCCGCCTCGCGGTGGCGCAGGACACGATCGAGGGCGCGGCCCGCGACGGACGGCCGGTGGCCGTGCTCGGCAGCGCCGAGGCGCCCGCCGCGGTCGAGGCCCGCACCCCGGCCGCCGCCCTGGAACGCCTGCGCGCGCTGGCGCCCCGCCCGCACCTCGCCGACCGGGCGGCGCTGCTGCCGGCGCTCGGTGCCTTCCTGGAGAAGAATCCCGGCGCCGGCCTCGTCTGGATCAGCGACGGCGTCGCCGGCATCGGGGCCGATGCCTTCACGGGCGAACTCTCTCGGCTTGGCCAAGCGAACGGCGCCGCCGTCACCCTGCTGCGGGCCGACGCGCCGCCGGCGCTCGCGCTCACCGCCGCCGAGCAGGCGGGCAAGCTCACCGCCCGGGTGCTGCGCGCCGCCCCGAACGGCCGTGAGGCCGGCACCGTGCGGGCGCTCGATCAGCGCGGCCTGCCGCTCGCCGAGCACGATTTTTCGTTTCAGACCAGCGCGCTCGCCGCCGAGGTGCCGCTGGAGATCCCGGTGGAGCTGCGCAACAATATCAGCCGCCTGGAGGTCTCGGGCGAGCGCTCGGCCGGCGCGGTGGTGCTGATGGACGAGCGCGGCAAGCGCCGCCGGGTCGGCCTCGTCTTCGGCGGCACCAGCGACCAGGCCCAGCCACTGCTGGCGCCGACCTACTACCTGTCCCGCGCCCTGCAGCCCTTCGCCGACGTGCAGGAGGCGCGCGGCGCCAAGGGCACGGCCGAATCGATCAACCAGCTCCTCGACAACCAGGTCACGGTGCTGGTGCTGGCCGATGTCGGCGCCATGGACGAGCGCACCACCGCGCGGGTGGAGAAGTTCGTCTCCGAGGGCGGCCTGCTGCTGCGCTTTGCCGGGCCGCGTCTGGCGGCCGGAAACGATCCGCTGGTGCCGGTGCGCCTGCGCCGGGGCGGGCGCAACCTCGGTGGCACGCTCTCCTGGGACAACCCGAAGACGCTCGCCCCCTTCGCCCCCGAGAGCCCCTTCGCGGGCCTGAGCG
>NZ_LSIX01000143.1:0-3230 GCF_001556475.1 Methylobacterium sp. CCH5-D2
CCCGCCGCGAGGCCGATCCCCGCGCCGGCGAGCCCGAGGCCGAGACCCCGGCCGTAGCCGCGCCCGCCGTAATAGCCCCGGCCGCCGTAGAATCCGCCGCGATAGCCGTAGCCGGCCGCCCGGTAGCCGAAGCCGCGCCCGCCATAACCCCCACCGTAGCCGAAGCCGCGGCCGGCGTAGCCGCGATAGCCGAAGCTCCGGCCGCCGTAGAAGCCGCGGTGACCCGCGAAGCCCCCGCCGTAACCGCCGCCGTAGCCGCCGCGATGTCCGCCGTAGCCGTAGGGGCCGGCCTCAGCGCCCGCGGGCGTCATCACCAGGCCGGCGCCGAGCGCCGCGCCAGCCAGAACAAGGGCCTTCATCTCGTGTTCTCCAGCGCGCGAAAGCGGCGCGACACGCAAGTCAACGCAAACTTGGCCGTGCCGGTTCAAGCCGGATATCTACGCAGATATTCCCATCCCGGTGGACAACACAGTCCTCATGCCCGGCGGGGCGACGCGCCCCCGGCCGCGGGCCCCGACGCCCGCGCCGACGCCCTGCCGTCAGTGCTGCCGTGACTTGCTGCCGTGACTTGCTGCCGTGACTTGCTACCGTGACTTGGACCGTCCCCCTTGCTATGCGCGGGCATCACGGCACGCGCCGCCCCCGTCCGTTCCGGGCGGCCCCTGCGACGGATCCGACGACACGATCATGAACATCTTCGCCCTGTTCGAGGCGCGCGTGCGCGAGGCCCTCGAAGCGCTGACCCGTTCCGGAACCCTGCCCGAGGGGCTCGACCTCTCCCGCGTGGTGGTCGAGCCGCCGCGCGACCCCAGCCACGGGGATCTGGCCACCAACGCCGCCCTGGTGCTGGCCAAGGAGGCGCGGTCCAACCCGAAGGCGCTCGGCGAGGCGCTGGCCGCGGAGCTGCGCGCCGACCCGCGCGTCACCGAGGCCGCCGTGGCGGGCCCGGGCTTCATCAACCTGCGGCTGGTGCCAGGCGTCCTGCACGACGTGGTGCGCGCCGCGCTCGCCGACCCGGCGGGCTTCGGCAGCGCGACGATGGCGGGCGGGCCGGTCAACATCGAGTACGTCTCGGCCAACCCGACGGGGCCGATGCATGTCGGCCACGGCCGCGGCGCGGTCTTCGGCGACGCGCTGGCGAACCTCCTCGTCGCGGCGGGCCGCGAGGTCGTGCGCGAGTACTACATCAACGACGCGGGCGCCCAGGTCGTGGTGCTGGCCCGCTCGGCCCACATCCGCTACCTCCAGGCGCTGGGCCGCAGCGACGCCGTGGTGGGGGAGGGGCTCTATCCGGGCGACTACCTGATCCCGGTGGGCCAGAGGCTCGCGGCGGAGTACGGCGACAGCCTCGCCGACAAGCCGGAATCCGAGTGGTTGCCGACCGTGCGCGACGCAGCGCTCGCCGCCATGATGGACATGATCCGCGACGACCTCGCGGCGATCGGCATCCGCCACGACGTGTTCTTCTCCGAGCGCGCGCTGCAGGACAGCGGCGCGGTGGGCGAATTGCTCGACGCGCTGCGGGCGCGCGGCCTCGTCTACGAGGGGCGCCTGCCCCCGCCCAAGGGCCAGCTGCCCGAGGATTGGGAGGACCGCGAGCAGACGCTGTTCCGCACGCGCGAGTTCGGCGACGATACCGACCGACCGCTGCTGAAGTCGGACGGCACCTACACCTACTTCGCGGCCGACATCGCCTACCACCGCGACAAGTTCCTGCGCGGTGCCCGCGAGATGATCGACGTGCTGGGCGCCGACCACGGCGGCTACGTCAAGCGCATGCAGGCGGCCGTGAAGGCGGTCTCGGAGGGTGAGGCCACCCTCGACGTGAAGCTCTGCCAGCTCGTGCGGCTGCTGCGCGCGGGCGAGCCCGTGAAGATGAGCAAGCGCGCGGGCGAGTTCGTGACCTTGCGCGAGGTCATCGACGAGGTCGGGCGCGACGCGATCCGCTTCATGATGCTCTACCGGAAGAACGACGCCACCCTCGATTTCGACCTCGCCAAGGTGGTCGAGCAGTCGAAGGATAACCCGGTCTTCTACGTGCAGTACGCCCATGCCCGCGCCCGCTCGGTGCAGCGGCAGGCCCGCGAGGCCTATCCCGACACGGATTTCTCGGACGCCGCGGCGCTCGCGGGGGCCGATCTCGGCATGCTCGCCGATTCGGGGGAGATCGAGATGATGCGCCTCGTCGCGCAGTACCCCCGGGTGCTGGAGGCGGCCGCCGTCGCGCACGAGCCGCACCGCATCGCCTTCCATCTCTACGAAGTCGCGAGTTCGCTGCATAGTTTCTGGAACAAGGGCAAAGACTTGCCGCAATTACGGTTTGTTAATGCAACGGACCGAAAGTCGACCGAGGCGAGGCTGGCCCTCGTCGAGGCCGTGCGGAGCACGCTCGCTTCCGGTCTCGCAGTGCTGGGCGTCACCGCACCCGACGAGATGCGCTGACGCCCGGATCGGCGTTAGAGGGAGATTGCTGCCATGACGAATGCCGCGCGCGCCCAGCTCGACCTCGAAGCCTTCGCGCGCGAGCTTCGGCAGCAGACCATGGCCAAGCCGGGCGCCCCGGCGGGCAAGGATCCGCTCGCCGAGCTGGCCCGCATCGTCGGGCAGGACGACCCCTTCCGCGCCCTGCTCGCCGCCCGCGACGAGCGGCGCGACGTGCAGGACCGCGCAGCGCAGGGCGCCCAGCCGACCGCGACGGACCCGTCCTGGCAGGGCCGCGTCGAGCCGAGCTTCGCCCCCGAATCGCATCGCCCCACCCCGGCCGACGCCTTCGACCAGTACCTCGCCTCCGTCGAGCAGGCGCCGCCGGAGAGCTACGGCGAGGAGCCCGTGGTCGCCGACCAGCGCGGCCTGAAGCGCGTGCGGCCCCGCCGCCGGCTCGCCTCCTTGGGCGCGGGCGTGGCCGTCGTCGCCGTCGCGGTGACCGGCGCGCTCGCCTACAAGGGCCTCGGCGGCGGCCATTCCGGCGGCGTGCCGGTGATCCAGGCCGACACCGCGCCGCTCAAGGTTGCCCCGAAGGTCGCCGACGGCGTCGAGATCCCGGACCAGAACCGGCAGATCTACGAGCCGAAGGCGAAGGACAGCCAGATCCGCATCGTCAACCGCGAGGAGCAGCCGATCGACATCGGCCAGGCCGCCCGCGCGGCCCAGACCGGCACCGTGACCCCGGGCAGCGCCCCGCTCGACGCCTTCGGCTCGTAGATCTGCCGGTTCTGGTCCGGGATCTCGAC
>NZ_LSIX01000144.1:0-1694 GCF_001556475.1 Methylobacterium sp. CCH5-D2
GAGGCGCGGGGGAAGGCGGGCTGAGCGGGGCTCGCGGGATCCGTCCCCGCCCGTACGGGCGGGGCGAGCGCATCGGGCGATCCGGTTCTCGGCGCCCTCATCCCGGGGGCGGTGGGCGCCACCGGGACGACGGCGAGAAACACGGCGAGAAAGGCGGCATCGTCAGAGGCCATCACCTCGCCGCGCGGGAGGAGGGTTCCGTGCCCGACGGAGCACCGCCGCCGCGGAGCGCGCCGGCGCAACCGTCGCGTGCGCGCGATCCAGGGTGCCGGCGAGCGTCGCCGGCGCTATGGAGACCCGAACCGCCGCCCGGAGAACCCGCATGCCAGACCCGGATATCGTCGTCGTCGGAGGCGGCATGGTCGGTCTCGCCTCGGCCCTCGCGCTCGGCGAGCGCGGCCTCGCGGTGGCGCTCGTCGATCCGGGCGAGGCGCGGGCGCGCACCTCCTACGGCAATGCCGGCGTGCTGAGCCGCGGCTCGATCTTCCCGATGGCCGGCCCGGCGCTCTGGCCGAAGCTGCCGGCCTACCTGCGCAACGCCGACAGCGCCTTGCGGCTCAACCACGCCCACCTGGTCCGGGTGGTGCCCTGGGGCCTGCACTTCCTGGCCGCGGCGCGGGAATCGCGCTGGCGTCGGGCGGCGGCCGCGCTCGTGCCGCTGACCACCGCCGCCTACCCGGCCCACGAGCGCCTCGCGGAACGGGCCGGCACGCGCGCGCGCCTGCACCGGTCCGGCTGGCTCAAGCTCTACCGCACGGAGACCGCCTTCGCGGGCGCCGCGCTGGAGCGGGCGATCCTGGCCGAGCACGGCGTCGCCCTGGAGATCCTCGACGGGGCGGCCTTGCGCGACCGCGAACCCGCCCTGGTGCGGCCCTACGCGCGGGCCATGCTGCTCACCGAGACGGCCGCGCTGAGCGAGCCCGGCGCCCTGATCGAGGCCTGCGAGCGGCTCTTCAGCCAGACCGGCGGGCGCTACCTGCGGGGCGCCGTCACGGGGCTGGCCCCGGAGGCCGAGGGCTGGCGCGTGGCCTATGCGGGCGGCGCCGTCCGGGCGCGGCAGGTCGTGGTGGCGGCGGGCGCCGCCTCGGCCGAGATCCTGCGCCCGCTCGGCTACCGCTTCGCCTTCGCGGCCGAGCGCGGCTACCACCGGCACTACGCCCTGCACCCGGACAGCCCGCCGCTGACCCGGCCCGTGCTCGACACCGGCGCCGGCTCGATCATCGCGCCGATGGGAGAGGGCCGGGTGCGGGTGCTCTCGGGCGTCGAGCTGAACGCCCGGGGCGCCGCGCCCGACCACCGGCAGATCGAGGCGGCGGCGCGGGAGGCCGCGGGCACGCTGCGCCTCGGCGGCCCGCTGGACAACCAGCCCTGGATGGGCTCGCGCCCCTCGACGCCGGACGGCATGCCGGTGATCGGCCGGGCACCCCGCCACGCGGGCCTGATCCTCGCCTTCGGCCACGGCCATATCGGCCTCTCGACCGGGCCGATCACCGGAGAGCTGGTGGCCGACCTCGCCACCGGCGCCGAGCCCGCTCTGCCGCTCGCGCCCTTCGCGCCCGACCGCCTGCTGCGCTGGCCGCGGCTGTGAAGTCCCGGGATCCCCAAGGGCCAAGGCCCTTTGGGCGCCTGAAGGCGCTGCAGGCGGGGTCCGGGGCGCGCAGCCCCGGGATCGGCTCCCCCGTCCTGGTTCTGCC
>NZ_LSIX01000145.1:0-299 GCF_001556475.1 Methylobacterium sp. CCH5-D2
AGGCCTGGTGGCGCCCGATCCGCGAGGGCCGCTACACCGGCGAGCGCCTCGGCCTGGCCAAGGCCGGCTGAGCCCGGGAACGAGACTGTGGACATCCTCATCCTCGGGGGCGCCGGGCAGGTCGGCACGGAGCTCCAGGCCCTCGCATGGCCCGAAGGCGTGCGGGTCCACGCCCCGGGACGCGACGCCCTCGACATCACTGATGCCGCCGCCGTCGCGCGTGCCGTCGCGGAGCGGGCCTACAGCGCGGTGATCAACACGGCCGCCTACACGGCGGTGGACAAGGCCGAGAGCGCGGT
>NZ_LSIX01000146.1:0-2656 GCF_001556475.1 Methylobacterium sp. CCH5-D2
ATTCGGTCGAGGGCCGCCTGCGCGAGGCGGGCGGCCGGGCCGAGAACCTCTACGGTCAGGCCAAGGACGCGGTCCGCCACGCGGCGGACGAGGCCTACGACCACGCCGAGGATGCCTACGAGCGCGGCCGCGACTACCTGCGCGAGGGCCACGACCGGTCCGCCGCCTACCCGCACGCCTCGCTGCTCGTGGCCGGCCTCGTCGGCTTCGGTCTCGGCCTGCTCGTCAGCAAGCTCTGACGCACGCCCTCCCGTCCGACTGCCACCGACCCGACACGGGACCGGAGGACCCGCGCAGGACCGGACGACCCGCGTGAGACCGACGTCCGGCGCCTCCCCGTCGCCGCAGGCGATGCCCGCACGATCCATCTCGACGCGATGTCGTCGGGGAGGATCGTCGCGTGCGCCGCACGCCGCATCCGATCCCGCGAACCGGTCCCCGCCCCGGGGCGGGGGCCGTCCCCCGGCCGGCACCGCCGGCCACCACACCGAAAACCACACCGAAACACGAGAGAGGCGACCCGATGAGCAAGGGATATCCGTCGATGACCGCCCTGCTGGGCCTGCTGGCCGTGGCCGGCTACCAGAACCGGGACAAGATCGCCGAATGGCTCGGCGGCAAGGCCGGGGAGACGCACCGCTCGCCCGTGCCGCAGGTGCCGAACGCCGCGCCCGCGACCGGCATGCCGGCGAACCTGGACCGCCTGCTCGGCGGCGTCGGATCGGCGGGCATCGGCAGCCTGATCGCGAGCGGTCTCGGCGAGCTCGTCGATCATTTCAGCAAGGGCGGCCACGGCGAGACCGCGCAGTCCTGGATCAACCCGGGGCCGAACCGGGACATCCGGGCGGCGGAGCTGGAGCGCGTCATCGGGCCGGAGACGCTCGCATCCCTCGAGGAGCGGACCGGCCTGAGCCGGAGCGAGCTGCTCGCGCGGCTGTCGCGCGAGCTGCCCGCGGCGGTGGACCGCTACTCGCCGGACGGGCGCCTTCCCACGCTCGGCTGACCGCCCGCGATCGGGGAAGATCCCGGTTCCGCCCGCCGGCGGGAGCCTCGGGCTCGGCAGGCGCCGGGCACCTGCCGCGGCGAGCGGTGCGGAGGATCGGCTCAGGCGACCGACGCGATGTGCTGCGCGACCCGGCGCACCTGCGACGACGGGTACCAGCGGTCGCCGCGCGCTCGGCGCGCCGCCTTCGTTCAGGGCAAGGGCGACCTGCGCGAAGGTGGTAGCGTCCGCGGCGCGCGGCCGTCGGCGTCGCGATCGATCTGGGAGGCGACGTGAACCTGATTCATACGCGCCGCACCACGGGACGGGAGCGTTCCGGCCGCCGCCCGGCACCGGGCGCGACCGTCCCCCCGGCCCGGCGATCCGGTCGTGAAAGACAGATTCTACGTGCTCGAAATGAACACGCCTTCCGTTGAGAGGTCGATGATGGTGGGCGAGGGTGCGCCGTGGCGGCGCGGGCCGGGAGGGCCTGCCCCATCAATCGGCCCGGAACAGGCCGACGGCGACCTGATCGACCGGGGCGCCGCTGAGCTGGATCGTCACCGGCCCGGGCTCGAGCCGGAAGCGGAGGCTCTTGCGGACCGAGGGACATCCCTTCTGCCCGCTCTGGCCGAGGGACTTGAGCGACGTCCGCCCGTCCTGGCTGACGTCGATCCACGCCTCGCTGGAGACGGTCACCTGGTAGACGCCGCCCGGCACCGCGGGCGCCGTGACGAAGCCGCCGAAGGTGTCGGGCTTCGGCGCGCGCTCGGGCGGGACCGGAAAGTTCGCCTCGGCGGCGGGCCTCAGCCGCAGGCTCACCGCCATCGTCCCGGCGGGCAGCGACGCCCCCGGCGCGAGCACGGGAAGGCTGGGCTCCGCGAAGGCGGCCAGCTCGCGCTGCACGGACCAGGCGAAGCGCTCGCAGGCAGGAACCTCCTGCGCCACCGCCGGGGCCGCCGACAGGATCGGCAGCCCCACGAGAGCTCCGGCGAAGCCTGCCGCGCAAAGGAGGGCCGCGCGCAGGAGGCTGGTCGGACGCCGCATCGTCATCGCTCCTCCATCGGAGTGTTGGGTGCCGTGAAGCCGTGCCGCGCCAGGACCGCCTGGCCCTCGGGCGACAGGATGAACAGGGCGAGGCGATAGGCCCCCTCGGCGGCGCCGTTCATCACCGCGAGGCCGTAATCGGCCCCCACCGCGATCGCCTCCGGCAGGTCCACCACCCGGGCGCCCGCGACCTCGCGCGCCGCGACGCGCGCGTTCGTGCAGTAGGTCAGGAACAGGTCCGCCTCGCCCCGCTCGACGAGGGTGCCGTACACGCTGCGCTCCGTGGCCGGCTTCGGACTCGCCGGGCCTCCGGTGAGCCGGAGCGCCTTGCCGGCGAGCACGGCCAGGCTGCCGGGGCGCTGCGCGTCGATCCGGCGGAAGACCGCCCAGGCATAGTCTCCGGACGGGTCGGATCCCGGCGTCGAGGTGCCCAGCTTGATCCGCGGATCGAGCATGCGGTCCACGATGTCGGCGCCGGTCGTCGCCAAGCCGGGACGCGCGAGCGCGCAGAGGCGGTTGCGGGCGAACAGCACCGCCGGACCGCCGCGCCCGGCCTCGGCCAGCGCCCGCGGGTGCTCCATGTTGGCGGAGGCGAAGACCTCGGCGGGCGCTGGCCGAGGCCGGGCG
>NZ_LSIX01000147.1:0-3343 GCF_001556475.1 Methylobacterium sp. CCH5-D2
GCCAACCACATCCACCTCGTGGTCAACGGGCGCCCGGTGCGCGACCGGCTGCTCCTCGGCGCCGTGCGGGGCGCCTACGCCGACACCATGAGCGCCGACCGGCACCCGGTCCTCGGCCTGTTCATCGCCTGCGACCCCGCCCTCGTCGATGTCAACGTGCACCCGGCCAAGACGGAGGTGCGCTTCCGCGACCCCGGCCTCGTGCGGGCCCTCGTCGTCAGCGCGATCCACGACGCGCTGCGCCGGGGCGGCGCGCGCTCGGCGACGACGGGCGCTGCCCGCGCCCTCGAAGCGCTGCGGCCGGCCGCGGCGGCGCCGGCGTTGCGCAGCTACGGCGGCGGGAGCGCGCCGGGCCTGTTCCAGCCGGCGCGCACGTCGCCGCCGATGCACGCCCCCTCCGTCGCGGCGCCGCCGGGCTACGCAGGCCGGGACCGGACCGGCCGCTTCGGCGGATTCGGAGAGGCTCCGCAGGCCCTGCTGGACCCGTCCCCGCCGGATCCGATCCCACCCGGCACGACCCCGACCGGTACGCCGCCCGATGCGGGCTTCGCCCCCCAGGCCGCGGCTTTCGCGCCGGATCCGGAGGGCGAGGACGCCCTCGACTTCCCGCTCGGCGCCGCCAGGGCCCAGCTCCACGAGACCTACATCGTCGCCCAGACCCGCACCGGCATCGTCATCGTCGATCAGCACGCGGCGCACGAGCGCCTCGTCTACGAACGGCTCAAGCGCGAGCGCGCGGCCGGCGGCATCGCGCGCCAGGGCCTGCTGATCCCGGACGTGGTCGAGCTCGGTCCCGATGCGGCGGAGCGCCTCGTGGCGGCGGCCCCCGACCTGGAGCGGCTCGGCCTCACGATCGAGGCGTTCGGCCCGGGCGCGGTCCTGGTGCGGGAGGTGCCCGCGATCCTGCGCGGCGCCTCCCCGCGGGCGCTCGTCGCCGACATCCTCGACGCCCTGGAGGCGAGCGGCGACGAGGAGGGGGGCGCCCCTGCGGCCGAGACCGGCCCGCTCGGGCGCCGTCTCGACGCGATCCTCTCGCGCATGAGCTGCCACGGCTCGATCAGGGCCGGCCGGCGCCTGCATCCCCAGGAGATGAACGCCCTCCTGCGCGAGATGGAGGTGACTGAGAACGCGGGCCAGTGCAACCACGGCAGGCCGACCTCCGTCGCGCTCGCGCTCCACGACATCGAGCGGCTGTTCGGACGCCGCTGAGCCCGCGGTGTGCGCCCCCGCACGCTATCGTATCGTCACGACTGGATCCCGGTTCGAAGCGTCGGGCGGCGGCGCGCCGAGGCTCCGCACTGAACGTTTTTTGTTCACCACCGACAGAGTTCTTGATATAGATTAGCCTCGCGCCTTGGGACGGACCGGCAGGCCTTGGTGGGCAGCCCACATCCCGGATCAGCAATCTCCCGTGCTTTGCTCAACTCAGGGTCGTGCTGTCACCATGCCCAAAGCCTCCGCGCCGCCTGCGAAGCCGAAGCAGACTACGGAAACCGATCACAGCATCGGCAACCGCATCGCCCTGCTGCGCTCGGCGAGCGGCATGAGCCAGACCATGCTGGCCGATGCCCTCGGGATCAGCTTCCAGCAGGTGCAGAAATATGAGACCGGCAAGAACCGGATCGGCGCCGGCCGGCTGCATGCGATCGCGGACAGGCTCGGGGTGCCGGTCTCGGTGTTCTTCGGCGAGGATCAGGGCCCGGACGGGGGCTGCAGCGGCATCGCCATCCTGCAGGAGGACGGCGCGCTGACGCTTCTCCAGGCCTACGAGTCGATCGCGGACGAGGAGATGCGCCGCGAGATCCTGACCTTGGTGAAGGCGGCGGCGTGTATCTGCCAGCGCGCCCGCGGCGCCGACGGCACGCGCTGAAGAGGCGCCCGTCCGGCCGGCGGCTCAGGTCCGCCGCGCCGAGAAGAACGCCCGCAGCAAGCGGGCCGCCTCGCGCTCGCGGAAGCCGCCGTAGACCTCCGGCGCGTGGTGGCAGGTGGGCTGGTCGAACACGCGCGGCCCGTGCTCGACGCCGCCACCCTTCGGATCGGGCGCGCCGAAATACAGGCGCCTGATGCGCGCGAAGCTGATCGCCCCGGCGCACATCGGACACGGCTCCAGGGTGACGTAGAGGTCGCAGCCGACGAGCCGCTCGTCCCCGATCGCCCGGCAGGCGGCGCGAATCGCCAGGATCTCCGCGTGGGCCGTCGGGTCGCGGAGCGCGCGCGGCCTGTTGTGGGCGACGGCCAGCACCGTCCCGTCGCGCACCACGACCGCGCCCACCGGCACCTCGCCGGCCTCGGCCGCCCGGCGTGCCGCCGCGAAGGCGAGATCGAGCGGATCGGAGCGGATCGGCCCGGAAGTTGGCGCGGCCATCGCGGCGCCCTCAGGCACGATCGGGCGCGGCCGCGCCAACCGGACCGGGACCGGATCCCTGGAACACTTTCCCCGAGCTCACCGTTCTGTCCCCGAAGCGGCCAAGCCGCAGAGATGACCATCGCGAGGACAGAGCCATGAGCAGCACCACCGACAAGATCAAGGGTGCCGTCAACGAGGCGGTCGGCAATGCCAAGCAGGGCATCGGCAACCTCACCGACAACGATCGCCTTAAGGCCGAGGGCAAGGCGCAGGAGCTGAAGGGCACCGCCCAGCGCGGTGTCGGCGAAGCCAAGGACACGGTGAAGGACGCCGTCGGCGGCAAGCTCTGAGACGTCCGCGCTCCGCGCGAACAGTCGAGACAGAACGCAGAACAAGCACCGGAGATTACCATGATCGGTTGGGCCGTTACCTTCCTCGTCGTCGCACTCGTCGCAGCCCTGCTCGGCTTTGGCGGGATCGCGGGCACCGCCATGGAGGCGGCCAAGATCGTATTCTTCGTCGCGATCGCCCTCTTCCTCATCTCCGCCGTGTTCGGCGTGATGCGGGGTCGTGCGCCGAGGCTCTGACCCCGGCATCACGGGACCGAAATTGAGACAATCCGAGAGGCGGCCCGACCGGGCCGCCTCTTTGCATGCGGGGAACCGTGATTTGAGGCCGGCGCGCGCCCGCGCTATCAGGCGGGCATGACGCTCCAGACGTGGTGGCTCTTCCTCGGCGCGGTCTTCCTGCTCTCGGGAACGCCCGGCCCGAACATGCTGCACGTGATGACCCGCAGCGCGCGCTACGGGCTGGGGCCGAGCGTCTTCGCGATGGCCGGCTGCCTGTCGGGCCTCGTTCTTGTGCTGCTCGCGGCCGCCGCCGGCCTCGGTGCGGTTCTGGCGGCCTCGCCGCTGCTGTTCGAGGGTCTACGCTACGCGGGGGTGGCCTATCTCACCTGGGCGGGGATCCGGTCCTGGCGCGGCGGGGGCGCGGCCG
>NZ_LSIX01000014.1:0-3282 GCF_001556475.1 Methylobacterium sp. CCH5-D2
TTGGGCGTTTCCTCCCTAGACTTCGGGCCGCTCCTTCGGGAGTGGCCTTTTTTCTTGGTCCGGCTTCTCGGTCCGGGGCTTCTCGTGCGCTCCGGTTGCGAGCCGGGGACCGATGATGCATCGGGGACGCATCGTGGCGCGGCCGGCTTGCCGCGCGCCGTCGGCGGGCAATATCCTCTCCATGACGCCCTCACGCGACGCCCCGGATGACGGCCCCGTGCTCGACGCCCTGGCGCGCGAGCGCCTCGGACGCCAGCTTCAGGCCCTCTACGAGCCCGTTCTGGACGAGGGCCTCGATCCGCGGCTCGCCGAGCTGCTGCGGCAGCTCGACCGCGACCGCCAGGGCGAGGAGGGCTGAGCCGCGACGGTCCCGGGCGCCGGAACGACCACGCGGATCGGCGCGGAAGCCCCGGTCCGATCCGCCGGCGGTACGGCGGCACGGCGAGGGCGATCCGCCGGCTTGGAGCCTCTCGCAGGACGCCCGCTGAACCGTCACGTGCGGAGGGAGGGCGCCCGGTGAGCGGGCGTCTTGTGAGAGGCTCTCAGCCCTCCGTCTGCGCCCAGTCGAAGGAGCGCTTCACGGCCCGTCCCCAGGCGGCGTAGATCCGGTCGCGGTGGGCCGCCTCCATGCGAGGCTCCCAGCGCCGGCCGACGCCCCAGTTGCGCACGAGGTCGTCCTGCCCCCGCCAGTAGCCGGTGGCGAGGCCGGCCGCGTAGGCGGCGCCGAGCGCCGTGGTCTCGGCCACCTCCGGGCGCACCACGGCCACGTCGAGGATGTCGGCCTGGAACTGCATCAGCGCGGTGTTGGCCACCATGCCGCCGTCCGAACGCAGCTCGCGCACCGGGATCCCTGAATCCGTCTCCATCGCCTCCAGCACCTCGCGGGTCTGGAAGGCGGTCGCCTCCAGGCAGGCGCGGGCGATGTGGCCCTTGTTGGCGTAGCGGGTGAGCCCGATGATCAGGCCGCGGGCGCCCTCGCACCAGTGCGGCGCGTAGAGGCCCGAGAAGGCCGGCACGAAGTAGACGCCGCCGTTGTCCTCGACCGTGGCGGCGAGCTGCTCGACCTCGGCGCTGTCCCGGATCAGCCCGAGATTGTCGCGCAGCCACTGCACCAGGGCCCCCGTGATGGCGATCGAGCCCTCGAGCGCGTAGATGGCGGGATTGCCGTCGAGCTTGTAGCCGACGGTGGTGACGAGGCCGCAGCTTGAGGGGACCGGCGTCTCGCCGGTGTTCATCAGCGCGAAGCAGCCGGTGCCGTAGGTGTTCTTGGCCTCGCCCGGGTTGAAGCAGGTCTGCCCGAAGAGCGCCGCCTGCTGGTCGCCCAGGATGCCGGCGATCGGCACGCCCGCGAAGGGCGCCCGCGTCTCGCCGTAGACCTGGGAGGATGAGACGATCTCGGGCAGCATCGCCCGGGGGATGCCGAAGGCGGCGAGCATCGAGGCATCCCAGGCGAGGCTCTCCAGCCCCATCAGCTGCGTGCGGCTGGCGTTGGTGACGTCGGTGATGTGCAGGCCGCCCGCCGGCCCGCCGGTCAGGTTCCAGACCAGCCAGGTGTCGATGTTGCCGAAGAGCACGTCGCCGGCCTCTGCCCGCTCCCGGGCGCCCGCCACGTGGTCGAGCAGCCAGCGCAGCTTCAGGCCGGAGAAGTAACTCGCCAGCGGCAGGCCGGTCAGGGTCCGGAAGCGGTCGCGCCCGCCGTCCCGTTGATACTCGGCGACCAGCCGGTCGTTGCGGGTGTCCTGCCAGACCAGGGCGTTGTGCAACGGCGCGCCCGTGCGCCGGTCCCAGATCAGCGTGGTCTCGCGCTGGTTGGTGATGCCGATCGAGAGCAGGTCCCGGGGCGTGAGACCGGCCGCCTCCAGCGCCTCGCGCATCACGGCTTGCGTGTTCGACCAGATCTCCAGCGGATCGTGCTCGACCTGGCCGGGGCGCGGGTAGATCTGCGCGTGCTCGCGCTGCCGGCAGGCGATGACGCGGCCCTCGCGGTCGAACACGATGAAGCGGCTGCTTGTCGTGCCCTGGTCGATCGCGCCGACATACTGGCTCATGGTCTCCTCCCTGGCTGGTCCGTGTCGGGCCGGTCTTCCTGCCGGCTCAGGGTCTGGAATTCCTGAGGGCCCGAGTCCCTTGGGCGGGGCCCTGGGGCGGTGCCTCAGGTTGGCCTCACCGTCCCGACGCAGTCGGGACGGTGAGGCCGAATACAGGGTTCCACCCTGCACCCGCCAAAGGTCTCGACCTTTGGGATCCATGAAATGCTAGCGGCTTTTCGGGTGGTCGGGCAGCGCCCCGCCTCGGGTTACGCACCTCCCGTCCCGCGGTCGGTCCCAGGCTTGTCCACCGCATTCGCTGGACCCCGGTAAGGTCTTGTTAGGGCCGGGGCCCGAGTTCTGAGGGCCCGGTCGCGGCGCTTCCCGTCGCGATGTCCCCCAAGGGAGAAGCCCGTGCCCGATCCGAGCGCAGCCCTGCTCGAACTGGCGAACGAGATCGTCGAGCTGCGCCTGCAACTCGCCGAGGTCCAGGACCAGTGCGTGGAGATGGCCGTCGATTCCGGTGAGCTGCAGGCCGAGGTCGTGGAGCTCCGCGCGGAGCTCGCGGCCGTGCGGCGCGAGCGCGACGGGTTCCGGGAGCGCCTTCGCCGCTGCGGAGTCGATCGGGTCGCGGCCTGACGCGGCGAAACCTCTCAGGGCCGAGCCGCAGGGCCCTGCACCCGCAAATGGTGGTCGACTTTGAATCCGGAATGCTCAGGTCTGCCGGGCGGTGGGGTGATCAGCGGACCGCGCCGCGTATCCCCAGACCGGCAGTCCTCTTGCGGGCCTCGATCGCACCGATCAGGGCGCGGCCGCGTCGCTCGTGGACCGAGGCCAGGACCGTGAGAAGCTGGCGCTCCGCCGCAATCCGGCTGCCCTGCGCGCAGTCCCGCAGGGCCACGGCGTAGCGGACATGCTTGAACGCTTCTTCGAGCATGTGCGGCTCGCCCCTTCGTCGATGGAGCGGGCTTACGCCAATCAGGCCTAACAGGACGTTGCGAAGGTCCCCTCCCCGCGGGACAACGAAAGAAGCCGCCACGCAGAATTGCATGGCGGCTTCTTTCACGGATGATATGGTGGAGCTAAGCGGGATCGAACCGCTGACCTCCTGCATGCCATGCAGGCGCTCTCCCAGCTGAGCTATAGCCCCGAACTATTGCAGACGGCCTTTCGAACATCTGCGAAGCTCTTGGATCCGAGATCGTGTCGAGGGGGTGTGTCTGTCCTGTGTTTGGCGGGTCTGGCGGCGACCGAC
>NZ_LSIX01000148.1:0-1569 GCF_001556475.1 Methylobacterium sp. CCH5-D2
GGCAGCCCGCTTCTCGGCGGGGCGAAGAAGCCCGGGCCGGTGGTGGTTCTGGTGCTCGACCGCGAGAACATAGCCGACTACCAACGTCTCGTCGCGGCCCTGCGCGCCGAGAACGTCCGGGCCGAGCTCTATCTGGGCGGGGCCGGCATGAAGGCGCAGATGAAGTACGCCGACCGCCGCCGCGCCCCGGTGGCGATCATCCAGGGCTCGAACGAGCGCGCGGCGAACGAGGTCCAGGTCAAGGACCTAATCGAGGGCGCGCGCGCGGCCGAAGGCATCGCCAGCAACGCCGAGTGGAAGGCCGCGCGGCCGGCACAGTTCTCCTGCGCCGAATCCGAGATGGTCGCCCGGGTGCGCGCGGTGCTCGCCCGCCATTTCCCGGAGGGGTGAGCGACGCCTCTCGCGCGCCGGCATTGACCAGCTTCCGAGAAGCCGGTCGCCAAGCCACGAAGCGGTTGCTACAGAGCCGCCGGACACGGGCGAGTGGAGCCGATGACACGACCGGAAGCGGAGACGGGGGCGGACGAGGCCGCGCAGGCGCAGCTGCTCGCGCATCTGACGGCGGCCGGCTACGCGCCGGTGACCCCGCCTGTGCTGCAGCCGATCGAGCCCTTCCTCGAACTCTCCGGCGAGGACATCCGGCGGCGCATCTTCGTGACGCAGGACGTCTCGGGCGCCGAGATGTGCCTACGGCCGGAATTCACCATTCCGGTCTGCCGCCTGCACCTCGCCCGCCCGGAGGGGGGCGCCGACTACGGCTATCTCGGTCCCGTCTTCCGCCTCGCGGCCGACGAGCCGGACGAGTTCCTGCAGGCCGGCATCGAGTCGATCGGGCGCGGCGACATCCCGGCCGCGGACGCGGAGGTGCTGGGGCTGGCGCTGGAGGGCCTCGCGCTGTTCGGCCACGCGCGCCCGCATGTCCGCCTCGGCGACATGGGCCTCACCGTGGCGCTGCTCGACGGGCTCGGCGTGCCCCCGGCCGCCAAGCGGCGCACGCTGCGCGCGCTCGCCGCCGGACGGCCCCTCGACGGCCTCGTCAACGCGGCCGCCCCCGAGGATCCGCACGCGGGCCTGCTCGCGGCGATCCAGGGCCAGGACCCGCGCGGCGTGCGCGCCTTCGTGGAGGACGTACTGGCCATCGCCGGCATCTCGGCGGTGGGCGGACGCTCGGCCGGCGAGATCGCCGAGCGCTTCCTCGCCAAGGCCGCCGCCCAGGCGAGCGGCGGGGCCGGGCTCAACGCCGAGAACCGCGCGGTGATCGAGCGCTACAGCGCGATCGCGGGCGACCCGGACGCGGCGGCGCGCGATCTGCGCGCGCTGGTCGCCGAGGCCGGCCTCCGGCATGGCGCGCTCGAGGCGGCGCTCGACCTGTTCGAGGAGCGCAACGGCTTCATCGCGGCCCGCGGCCTCGCGCTCGACGCCTTCCGCTTCAGCGGCGGCTTCGCGCGCAACCTCGACTACTACACGGGCTTCATCTTCGAGGTGACGGGGGGCGCGGGGACACCCGTCCTCGTCGGCGGCGGGCGCTACGACGGGCTCCTGACCCATCTCGGCGCGCCCGAGCCGCAG
>NZ_LSIX01000149.1:0-11692 GCF_001556475.1 Methylobacterium sp. CCH5-D2
GATCGGCTCCCGCCGCGCCGGCGGCAGCTCCGGCAGGGTCGGGGGCTGCCAGGGTCCGGGAGGGGCTGCCCGGGGCGGCCGCGCCTCCGCGGGCGGCGCCTCGCCCGGCCGGCGATAGGCGACGGTGCCGGGCAGGCTCACCGCGTCGAGCCAGCCCGCGAAGGCGGGGTTCGGCTCGGCATGGCCGATCAGCAGCCAGCCGCGGTCGCGCAGGCGCGCCCCGAAGGCGCGCATCAGCGCCGCCACGGTCTCGGCCTCGAAGTAGATCAGCACGTTGCGGCAGAGGATCAGGTCGAAGCCGTCGAGATGCGGGGGTGCCCCGCCCCCGACGAGTTCGAGCAGGTTGCGCCGCTCGAAGCGCACCATCCGGCGGTAGGTCTCGCGCAGGGCGTAGCCGCCCTCGCGCGCCGCGCCGGGCTGGGGCGGCACGGCGCGGAAGTAGCGCATCCGCTCCTCGGGCGGCGAGGTGCGCAGGGCCCAGCGCCCGTACGCGGCGGCGCGCGCGGTGGCGAGTGCGGCCGCGCTGATGTCGGTGCCGAGGATCGTGACCTGCCAGTCGGGCAGCGCCCGCCCCAGCAGCTCGTGCACCAGGATCGCCAGCGAGTAGGGCTCGGCCCCGGTCGAGCAGCCCGCGCTCCAGATCCGCAGGGAGCGCTCGGCCGCGCGGGCGGCGAGGAGGTCCGGCAGGATTGTCTCGCGGAGCGCGGCGAACTGCTCGGCGTAGCGGAAGAAGAAGGTCTCTCCGATGGTGATCTCGGCTTCCAGCGCCGTCCACTCCTCCGGCGACCGCTCCAAGAGGGCCGCGTAGGCGGCGGCATCGGCGACGCCCAGCGCCCGGAAGCGGCGGCGCAGGCGGTCGGAGAGCAGATCGTCCTTGTCGGCGTAGTAGTGGTGGCCCGTGCGCGCGATGATGCGCGCCTTGAGGCCGGCATAGGCGGGATCGGCCGCGAGGCTGATCCGGGGATCGATGGCGGCGGGCCGCCGCATGCCGTCCCGCGGCCTCAGGCCGCCGGTAGGGCGGCGAGGCGCGCGGCCGCCGCGCGGGCGGCGGCCGCGACCCGCATACGCTCCTCGGCGCTGAGCAGCCGGGCCGGGTCGAGGACGTGGACGAGGCGCTCGCCCCGCGCGATCGCGGCGGCGACGCAGCCGTTCAGGCTCCGGGCCGGATCGACCGGCCGGAACGCGTCCGCCGCCACGGCGACGAGGTCGGTGACGCGGTCGACGAGGTAGGCGACGTCCCGCCCGCACCCGAGCACGACGTGCGCGTGCAGGGCGGGCTCCGGGGTCTCGCCGCGCAGGCCGAGGAGCTGGGCGAGATCCACCACCGGCACCGCCTCGCCGCCGAGATTGAGGAAGCCCGCGAGCCACGCCCCGCAGGCCGGCGGCCGGAACAGGTCGGGCAGGGGCAGGATCTCGCCCGCGGCCGCGCGGGGCAGCGCGCAGGGCGTGCCCGCCACGTCCAGGAGGAGGTAGGTGCCGTCGGCGGCGGGCGAGGGGAGGGACAACGGGGCTCCGGCGCGCGAGAGGTCGGCAGAGGGGTCAGGTCGAGATAGGCCGCGGCGCCGGGCGGCGCAATTTCGCCCGCGCGGGCCGCGAACGGAACTTGCCGGAGAGGACAGGGTTCCTCCGGGGGACCGGGCGCGAAGCCCGTTCCCCGATCCTGCACGTCCCGTACCCGGAGTCTGAGCCGATGACCAAGACGACGCTGCTGCTCGCCGCCTCGCTGACCCTGCTGGCGGGCTCCGCCCTGGCGCAGGGCGGCTCGCCCTACAATTCCTCCGGCTCGCAGGCCGGCGGCCCGCTCGGCGGCATGGAACGCCGCTCGGGCGCCCCCGGCGGCGCACCCGCCATGGCCCCGGGCGCCGCCGATCCGGCGATGGCCCCGGCGCCCGCGCCCCGCAAGCGCACGATGAAGAAGCGCCGCAGCCACCGCGCCCGGTAAGAGCACCTCACGAAACGCCCGGTCACCGGGAGCCCGCCCTCTGCGCACGACGGCGCAGAGGGCGTTTCGTGAGAGGCTGTAAGCCGCGAACCGCCGGCGCCCGCCGCAGTGCACGCGCCGTTAAGGACCCGCTAACCATGGCGGCGACACACCCGGCCCCGGAACGGGTACGGGCATGGCACCGCGCTGATGGCACCGGGTTACGAGATCGCGCTCTGTCTCGAGGGGCTGGGCCTTGCCGGCCTCGCGCTGGGTCTCTGGCGCCTGCGCGTCGAGGAGGCGGCCCGCGTCCGCGCCCTGAGGAAGGTGCTGCGCACGGGCTCCGACCCGCGCCTCGTGCCGAGCGCACGCCCCCGGCGGGACCGGACCCGGATGGTCCCGCACCTGACGGGCCGCGGGGACACGCGGACGGGAACCAGCGCGGCGGCCCACGCCCTGGCGCGCGCCTTCCTGCGCGGCGCCTGACCGGCCCGCGTCAGCGCAGCAGCGCGTCGAGGCCGCTGCCGCAGAGCACGACGAGGGTCATCGTCACGAGGAATGTCAGGTCTTCGAATCTGCTCATGACTGGCTCTGGTGTCTCGAATTGGGCCGCGCTCTCTCGGCGATGCTTAACGATCGCGCATGGCCGTGCATTTGCGCGAGTCGTTTCACGACCTGTTAAGATCTGCGGCACGGTTTCCACAGTTCGCCGTTAACGAAACGTGAATGCGTTATGATCCGTCGGACGCAACATTAACCGTGCGCGGCCGCACGGCCCGGCGGCCTCCGGGAGCCGTTCGGGGCCGGCCGCGTTGGGTGAGCGCCGCCCGCCCGCGGCTTCCCAGGAGACCGCCCGATGCGCAACCTGCTGCTTCTCGTCATCCTCGTCGGCGCGGGCTTCGTGCTCGTCGGCATGTACGTCGCCCCGAACCAGCCCGCCTTGCGGACGTGGTACCGCGACAACGCCTGCCAGCACCTCGACAAGATCAGCCCCGAGCTCTGCGCGCCGATCCGTCGGGCCGACGGCGGGGCGCGCCTCTGAGCATGGGCGCGCTCCGGCAGGCGCTGGACTGGACCTTCCGCAGCCGGACCGACGGCCGGATCACGGTCGGGCAATGGCCGAACCTGCCGCTCTGGCTGTTCATCGGCCTGACCGCCGTCGGGTTCGCCCTCGATCCGGCGGGCACGCCCGGCCGATTGGTCCGGGTGGGCGCCGCGCTCAGCCTCGCGTGGTGGGCGCTCGACGAGGTGGTGCGCGGGGTCAACCCGTGGCGGCGCTTCCTGGGAGCTGCCGTGCTGGTGGGCGGGGTGGTGACATGGGGGATGCGGGGCTTCACGTTCTGAGGCCGCGCCGCTCTCCAGATCCTTCCCCTACAGATCGGCCGAGCGCCGGGACAGCTCCGCCCGCAATTGCCGGGCGATCTCCTGGAGCGCGGCGTCGCGGCGGATGCGGGGGCGGGGGAGGTCGATCCGGACCTCCGCGGCGATGCGGCCCGGGGGACCGGCGATCACCACGACCCGGTCGGCGATGGTCACGGCCTCGTCGATGTCGTGGGTGACGAACAGCACCGTCTTGCCCGTCTCCTGGGTGATGCGCTGCAACTCGTCCTGCAGCCCCTCGCGGGTGAAGCTGTCGAGCGCCGAGAAGGGCTCGTCCATCAGCAGCACGTCGGGCTCGACCGCGAGCGCCCGCGCGATCGCGACGCGCTGGCGCTGGCCGCCGGAGAGCTGGTGCGGCCAGCGATCCCCGAAATCGGCGAGGCCGACCAGCCCCAGCATCGCGTGCGCCCGCGCCCGGCGCTGCGCCCGCGACAGGCCCGAGCCTTCGAGGCCGAAGGCGACGTTGTCGATCACCCGGCGCCAGGGCAGCAGGCGCGCGTCCTGGAACACCATCGCCATCGGCGTGCGGCAATCGGGCCGGGCGTGGATCTCCACCGTGCCGCCGCTCGGGCGGCTCAGATCCATCAGCACCCGCAGGAGGGTCGACTTGCCGACGCCGGACTCGCCCACGATGACCAGAACCTCGCCGCGCACCACGTCGAGGTCGAGGGCGTCGAGGACGACGTTGCGGCGCTCGCCCGTGCCGTAGACGAGGCTGAGGCCCCGGATGTCGATGATGGTGTCCAGCATCTCAGGCCCGCCAGCGCAGGAGCCAGCCCTGGAGGGCGACGAAGGCCGTGTCGAACAGCCCGTAGAGCGCCGCCATGGTCAGCATGTAGACCACGACGATGTCGGTGGAGAGGAGCGAGGAGGCCTGCATCATGCGCTGGCCCACGCCCGGCACGCCGAAGATCTCGGCGGCCACCACCGCCATCCAGGCCTGGCCCAGCGCCGTGCGCAGGCCGACGAGGATGCCGGGGGTGGCGGCCGGCAGCAGGATCTTGACGAGGCGCTGGAACGGCCCGCGGAAGCCGAAGGCCTGGGCCACCTCGACGAGGTCACGGTCCACGCCCCGCACCGCGCCTTGGGTGGCGAAGAACACGATCCAGAACACGCCGACCGCGATGATGAACACCGCGGCCGAGGGCTCGACGCCGAACCAGATGATGGCGAAGGGCACCCAGGCGAGGCCGGGGATCGGGCGCAGCAGACGCACCACCCAGGCGGTCGCCGCCTCGAAGCCGCGCGACATGCCGGCCACCAGCCCGAGGCCGATCCCGGCGCCCGCGCCGCAGACCAGCCCCGCCACGTAGTGGCTGAGGCTCGACAGCACGGCCTCCGTCCAGACCCCGAGCGCGATCTCCCGGCCGAAGGCGGCCGGAATGGTGCTCGGCGGCGGCAGGAAGGCCGCGTTGATCAGGCCGAGCCGGGGCGCGGCCTCCCAGATGCCGAGGAAGACCGCCAGCCCCGCCGCGGCGAGCAGCGTCGCGCGGAAGCGGTTCATCGGGCCGGCTGCGCCGCCTTCTCGTAGTAGGAGGGCACGAACAGCCCGTCGATCGGCACGGCCTTGTCGAGGGTGCCGATGCTGACCTGATAGTCCTGCATCGCCTTGGTGGCCTCCACGATCACGCGCGGGTCGGCGGTGAACTTGGCGGCCGGGGAGGTGATGGCCCGGCGGATGGTGGCGACGTCCGTGATGCCCTTGCCGAGCGCCTGCTCGACGGCGGGCGCCGCGCGGTCGGGATCGGTCTTGAGGGTCGCGGTCGCCTTCACGAGCGCGTCCACCAGCCCCTGCACCGCGGCCGGGTTCTTGTCGGCGAAGGCGCCCGAGACGGCCACCACGGTGCCCGGCTGGTCGGGGAACATCTCGGCGCCCGTGGCGATCAGCTTGATCGCCGGGTTGCGGGCCTGGACGATGGTCAGCGCCGGCTCGCGGATCGAGGCGCCGTCGACCGCGCCGGCGAGCAGCGCCTGCTGGGTCGCGTCGATGCCCATGGCGACGACCTGCACGTCGGCCTTGTCGGCCTTGGCGACCTGCCAGAGCCAGTGCTGGAGCGTGGTGTTGGGCACCGAGCCCGGCGGCTGCGTGGCGAGGCGGGCGGGGCGCCCCTCCTTGGCCTTGAACTGGCGCAGAGCCTCGGCCTTGTCGGCGGCGAAGAAGGGCGCGAGCTTGGGACCGGCCACGAACACCATCTCCTCGACGGCCGTGGCGGCCACCACCCGCACATCGATGCCCTTCGAGCGGGCGACCGCCAGCGGCGCGATGCCCGCGACGTAGACGTCGATGGTGCCCGACGCCAGCGCCTGGATCATGTTCGGCCCGGACTCGAAGGTGGTGAAGGCGGGGGTGAGCCCGGCCTGCTTCAGCCCGCCCTCGCGGTCTGCCACGAAGACCGGCGCGGCCCCGATCACCGGGATCACGCCGATGCGCACCGGGACGGCACTCTGCGCGAGGGCCTGAGCGGAGAAGAGGGCGGCCGCGGCGAGCGTGGCCAGGGCGGTGAGCGCCGAGCGCATGGGCGAGGTCCGATCGTGACGGGTGCGCGCCCCATGCCACAGGCGGGGACGGCTGCAAACCGCTGAGGCCCGAAAACGCGGCCGCGATCAACCGGCACGATCAACAAATCGAGATTTCACAACAAAATTCGTCTCCGCCCCCGGGCATCACTATCGATGCGAAGGGCTTTCTTCTACGCGGTCAGGCCAATTCAGAATTGTCTTCCCGGTATGCTCACCATGATCAGTCTCGCCTGCCTCGTCGGCGGCGTCGGTCTCGCCACGCTGTCCCTGCGCCGCCCAGACCATGCGGCCAGCTTGGAGCGCTGGAGCGGCATCTGCCTGCTGGCCGGCCTCGGCCTGCTCGGCTTCGCGCTGCAGGGCGGGCGCTGAACCTACGACGGAATCGGCGCCGGAACGGCGCCGCCGTGTGGGAACGCGCGGGGGTGCGACCCGTTGTCAGGCGGCTGCGGGACGAGGCGTCCCGCGACAGATCCGATCCCGACGCGACAGGAGTTTCCGCCATGAGCCTTCTCGGAAAGATCGTCAGCAAGATCCTGCACCCGTTCGGCGGCGGCAGCGCGGAGGCCGCCCCCTCGGAGTCGAGCAACCCGACCTCAACGGCGACCACGGGCAGCACCGGCTCCGGCGGCGCCTCGGCCCCGGCGGGCGGCGCCCCGGCCGGCGGGACGGTCGATGTCGAGCAGGTGCTCAACGGCATGGCCGCCAAGAACCCTCAGCAGCTGAACTGGCGCACCTCGATCGTCGATCTGATGAAGCTGCTCGACCTCGATTCGAGCCTCACCGCCCGCAAGCAGCTCGCCGATGAGCTGCACTACACCGGCGACAAGGACGACTCGGCCACGATGAACGTCTGGCTGCACAAGCAGGTCATCAAGAAGCTCGAGGAGAACGGCGGCAAGGTGCCGGCCGACCTCAAGGATTGAGCGTAATTCTCCCTCCCCCCTCTGCGGGGGGGAGGGTTTGGGCGGTCACGCCGCCAGCGCCGGCCGCGCGTGGCGGGCGTAGAGGAATTCCAGCACCTCCGCCCGGCAATGCACGTAGGTCTGGTCCTCGACGAGCTCGAGCCGGCGACGGGGCCGGGCGAGCGGCACGGGCAGGATCTCGCCGATCGTGGCGGAGGGCCCGTTCGTCATCATCACGATGCGGTCCGAGAGCAGCACCGCCTCGTCCACGTCGTGGGTGATCATGATCACGGTGTTCCTGAGGCGCAGCTGGATCTCCATGAGCTGATCCTGGAGATGCGCTCGGGTCAGGGCGTCGAGCGCCCCGAAGGGCTCGTCCATCAGCAGCACGGTCGGCTCCATGGCGAGCGCGCGGGCGATGCCGACGCGCTGCTTCATGCCGCCCGAGATCTCGTTCGGGCGCTTCTCGGCCGCGTGCACCATGTTGACCAGCGCGAGGTTGTGCTCGACCCAGGCCGCGCGCTCGGCCCGCGACTTCTTCCCGGCCAGCACCTTGTCGACGGCGAGCGCCACGTTCTCGCGCACCGTCAGCCAGGGCAGGAGCGAGTGGTTCTGGAACACCACCGCCCGCTCGGGGCCGGGCGCCGAGACCTCCTTGCCGTCGAGCAGCACGCAGCCGGTCGAGGCCTTGAGCAGGCCCGCCACGATGTTGAGCACCGTGGACTTGCCGCAGCCCGAATGGCCGATGATCGAGACGAACTCGCCCCGGTCGAGCTTGAGGTTCACGTCGCGCAGGACCTCCGTGGTCTTGCCGCCGCGGGTGAAGCTGATGCCGACCTGCGAGAGGTCGAGATGGGCTTGTGCCATGTGTCGGGCCTCCCTCAGGCCGCGCTGGTGCCGCGGGTGACGAGGCTGCCCGCCGCCGCCACCAATCGGTCGAGGATGAAGCCGATCACGCCGACATAGACGAGCGCGACGATGATCTCGGAGATGTGCGACGAGTTCCAGGCGTCCCAGATGAAGAAGCCGATGCCGACGCCGCCGATCAGCATCTCGGCCGCCACGATCGCGAGCCAGGACAGGCCGACGCCGATGCGCAGGCCCGTGAAGATGTAGGGCGCGGCCGAGGGCAGCATGATCTTCCAGAAGAACTCCAGCGGGTTCAGCCGGATGACGGCCGCGACGTTGCGGTAGTCCTGCGGGATGTTGCGGATGCCAACCGCGGTGTTGATGATGATCGGCCAGATCGAGGTGATGAAGATCACGAAGATCGCGGACGGCTGGCCGTCCCGGAAGGCGGCGAGCGAGAGCGGCAGCCAGGCGAGCGGCGGGATCGTGCGCAGCACCTGGAACACGGGATCGAGCCCGCGCATCGCCCACTCGGACTGGCCCACCAGCGTGCCCAGCATCACGCCGGCCACGACCGCGAGGGCGAAGCCGAGCGCGACGCGCTGGAGGCTGGCGAGGATGTGCCAGAACAGGCCCTTGTCGGTGCCGCCGTTGTCGAAGAACGGGTCCGAGATGATCGGCCAGGCCTCCGAGAGCACCCGCGAGGGCGGGGGCAGGCCGGCGGTCGGGCGCGAGCAGGCGACCTCCCAGAAGAGCAGGAAGGCTGCCAGCACCACGAGCGGCGGGATCACCCGGGCGCCGAGCGCCCGGAGATCCCGGCCCGTGACGCGGGGCAGGCGGCGGGACTTCACGGACGCGGCGTCGCGCGCGGCCGTGCCCAGGGTGGCGGAGGTGGCGGCCATCAGGCGATCCTCTTGATGCCGAGGCTGGCGAGGTAGGCGGCGGGGTCGGCCGGGTCGAAGACCTTGCCGTCGAACAGCGTCTCGGTGCCGCGGGAGGTGGAGGTGGGGATGGAGGCGACGCCGAGCGCCTTGGCGGCCTCGCGCCAGAGGTCCTCGCGGTTCACCTTGTCGATCAGCGCCTTCGTGTCGGTCGACGGATCGAACTTGCCCCAGCGGATGTCCTCGGTGAGGAACCAGAGGTCGTGCGACTTGTACGGGTAGGAGGCGTGGTCCTCCCAGAACTTCATGGTGAAGGGGCTGTTCTCGACGACGCGGCCGGTGCCGTAGTCGAACTTGCCCTTCATGCGATCGACGACGTCGGCCACCGGTACGTTGATCCACTGGCGCTTGGCCACGATCGCCGCGAGTTCGTCGCGGTTCTCCGGCTTCTCGCACCATTGCTGGGCTTCCATCACCGCCATCAGCAGGGCCTTGGCGGCGTTCGGGTACTTGTCCACGAAGCTGGCGCGCAGCGCGAAGGCCTTCTCGGGATGGTCCTTCCAGAGCTCGCCCGTGGTGATCGCCGTGTAGCCGATGCCCTGGTGAATGAGCTGCTCGTTCCACGGCTCGCAGACGCAGAAGCAGTCCATCGTGCCGACCTTCATGTTCGCCACCATCTGGGGCGGCGGAACCACGATGGTCTCGATGTCCTTGTCGGGGTCGATGCCGCCGGCGGCGAGCCAGTAGCGGATCCAGAGGTCGTGCGTGCCGCCCGGGAAGGTCATGGCGGCCTTCACCGACTTGCCCGAGGCCTTCTTCTTCTCCAGCGCCGCCTTGAACGGCTTGGTGTCGAGCCCGACCTTGACGTCGAGGTGCTCCTTGGCGACCGAGATGCACTGCCCGTTCAGGTTGAGCCGGGCCATGATGTACATCGGCACCGGCACGTTGTTCTGCGTCACGCGGCCGGCCGAGATCAGGTAGGGCATCGGCGTGAGGATGTGGGCGCCGTCGATGCCGTTGCCCTCAGAGCCGAGCACGAGGTTGTCGCGGGTGGTGCCCCAGGACGCCTGCTTCAGCACCTCAGTCTCGGGCACGCCGTACTTGGCGAAGAGGCCCTTCTCCTTGGCGACGAAGAGCGGCGCCGCGTCGGTGAGCGCGATGAAGCCGAGCTTGGCTCCCTTCACCTCCGGCCCCGCCGCTTGCGCGTGGGCGCCGCCGGGCAGCGCCAGCCGCGCGGCGGCAGTGAGCGACAGGGCTGCGGCCGCGCCCTTGAGGACGCTGCGCCGGGTCTTCGACTCGCCGATCTTCATGAAACCTGCCCCGATGGAAGAGAGTGCCGGCCGCCGACCCGCGCAGCGATGCACACCGCCGGCCGCAACCCTGAGGCGCGGGACGGGAGGGATCGCGACAGCGGCGTTGCTGGCGGAGGGCGGTGCCGTCGCCGTTGACGGACACGGGAGCGTGAGCAGGTTCCGTGCCAACCCTGGATTGAGCCTCGGCTCGCGCGCGCGCGCACGGACGGCTCTCCGGGGCACCTGCGGTCCGATTGGGCACGCTCGAAAAAGCGGCATTCCCGGCCGTCGCCCGCGCCGCTCCGGGCACGACGCGCCACCCGCTTGGGCAGATCCGGCAGGCGCGCGCCGGTCCCGGCCGGGTCCGGTCCCACCCTGCTACGCTCCGCCGCACCCGACGTGCCGCGCGGTCCCGGCCGGCGAAAGAGGGCCCGAGCGCTGGGCAAACGCCGCCCGCTGGACTAGGGCGGGCTCACAGCCGAGACCCAAGCGAAGCCGCTCAAGATACGCGCCCATGCTCCAGACCAGCCCCACCGCGCAGCCCTCCGCGCGCCGCATCCTCACGGCGAGCTTCGTCGGCACGGCGATCGAGTTCTACGATTTCTACATCTACGCCACCGCCGCCGCGCTGGTGATCGGGCCGGTCTTCTTCCCGCCCGGCGAGCCCGGCGTGCAGCTGCTGGCGGCCTTCGCCACCTTCGCCATCGCCTTCCTGGCCCGGCCGATCGGGGCGGCGCTGTTCGGGCATTTCGGCGACCGCATCGGCCGCAAGGCGACGCTGGTGGCCTCGCTGATGATCATGGGCGTCTCGACGGTGCTGATCGGCTGCCTGCCGACCTACGCCAGCGCGGGCTGGCTGGCGCCGGCCGCGCTCTGCATCCTGCGCTTCGGCCAGGGGCTCGGCTTCGGCGGCGAGTGGGGCGGGGCGGCGCTGCTCGCCGTCGAGAACGCGCCGCCGGGGCGTCGCGCGTGGTACGGCATCTTCCCCCAGCTCGGCGCGCCGGTCGGCTTCATCCTGGCCAACACCTGCTTCCTGGCGCTGAGCTTCGGGCTGAGCCCCGAGGCCTTCCAGAGCTGGGGCTGGCGCCTGCCGTTCCTGGCCTCGGCGGTGCTGGTCGGCGTCGGCCTCTACGTGCGCCTCGCGCTCACCGAGACGCCCGCCTTCAAGGCCGCGCTGGCGCGCGCCGAGCCCGAGAAGGTGCCGCTCGCCACCGTCGTCACGCAGCACACGCGGGCGACCCTGCTCGGCACCTTCGCGATGGTGGCCTGCTACGCGGTGTTCTACCTCTCGACCGTGTTCGCGCTCGGCTACGGCACGGCCACGCTCGGCTACACGCGGCCGACCTTCCTGCTCTTCGAGTGCATCGCCGTCTGCTTCATGGCGCTCGGGATCCCGCTCTCGGGGCTCGCGGCGGACCGGTTCGGGCGGCGCCCCGTGGTGATGTCGGGCACGCTCTTCACGATGTTCCTCGGCCTGCTGCTCGGGCCGATGCTGGGCTCGGGGTCGTGGCCGCTGGTGCTCGGCTTCCTCTGCCTCGGCCTCTTCGCGATGGGCTGGATCTTCGGGCCGATGGGCGCGCTGCTGCCGGAGCTGTTCCCGACCCGGGTGCGCTACACGGGCGCCTCCGTGACCTACAACCTCGCGGGCATCATCGGCGCCTCGGCGGCGCCCTACCTGGCGCAGAGCCTCGTGGCGATGGGCGGCATCGCCTGGGTGGGGGCCTATCTCGCGCTCGCGGCCGCGATGAGCTTCGTCGCGGTGCTGCTGATGCCCGAGACCGCGCGGCAGGCGGTGTAGCGCGGAAATTCTCCCTCCCCCCTCTGCGGGGGAGGGTGCCGAACAGAGTGAGGCGGGAGAGGGGACAACGCTTCAGGTCCAGGCGCAGCGTCGATGCCGAGCGCTGTCCGGCGACGTCGCTCCCCTCACCCGCCCCGGCCTGACGGCCG
>NZ_LSIX01000150.1:0-1305 GCF_001556475.1 Methylobacterium sp. CCH5-D2
GGGGCCGACCTCGTCATCCTGTGCGTGCCGGTGGGCGCCGTCGGCCCGGTCGCGGCCGAGATCGCGCCGCACCTCGCGCCCGGCGCGATCCTCTCCGATGTCGGCTCGGTGAAGGGCTCGGTGGTGGCGGCGGTCGCGCCGCACCTGCCGGAGGGCGTGGCCTTCGTGCCGGGCCACCCGGTGGCGGGCACCGAGTATTCGGGGCCGGATGCCGGCTTCTCGACCCTGTTCCAGAACCGCTGGTGCATCCTGACCCCGCCCGAGGGGACGGACGAGGCGCCGGTCGCGCGGGTGCGGGCCTTCTGGGAGGGCCTCGGCGCCATCGTCGAGACGATGAGCCCGGAGCACCACGACCTCGTGCTCGCCATCACCAGCCACGTGCCGCACCTGATCGCCTACAACATCGTCGGCACGGCGGCGGACCTCGAAGAGGTCACGCAGTCGGAGGTGATCAAGTTCTCCGCCGGCGGTTTTCGCGATTTCACCCGGATCGCCGCCTCCGACCCGACCATGTGGCGCGACGTGTTCCTGACCAACAAGGACGCGGTGCTGGAGATGCTCGGCCGCTTCAACGAGGATCTGGCCGCGCTCGCCCGGGCCATCCGCTGGGGCGACGGCGAGGCGCTGCACGCGCTCTTCACCCGCACCCGGGCGATCCGCCGCGGCATCGTGGCGATGGGCCAGGAGACGGCCGAGCCTGATTTCGGGCGCCGCAAGGAGGGCTGAGGCTCGCGGGCCGGCTCTCGCTCAGGCGGGGCGCGGCCGCAGGCGGGCGCGACCGGGGGCGCTCCCCCAGGCCCGCGCCAGGGCCTGCCCGGCCCGCATGCCGGGCCGCTCGACCGTGAGGTGGACGAGGGCCGCGAGCAGCACGGCGGCGAGGGCGGCGGCCGGGATCAGCAGCGGCAGCAGCGCGGTCGGGACCACCCCGGCGAGGGGCGCGAGATCGACGAAGAGCGCGCTCAGCACCAGCCCGTGCAGCAGGTAGACGCCGTAGGAGCAGGCGCCGAGCACCCGCGCGCCGCGCGAGCGCAGCAATCCGCCGAAGTCGTTGCCGCAGGCGACGCAGAGGAAGAAGGCGCCGTAGAGCGCGAGCGCCGCCGGCTTGCCCGGCACGACCTGCGTGGTCGCGGCGAGGACGAGCGCGGCGGCAGCGAGGCAGGCCGCCCCCGGCCCCCGCAGCCGGGCGGCGAGCGCCTCGCGCAGCCGCACCTCGCAGGCCAGCATGCCGACCGCGAAGAGCGGCAGGTAGCCGATTAGCGGTAGGAGGTTCTTGAGCGGCCGCAGGAGCAGCGCGCCGACGAGGAG
>NZ_LSIX01000151.1:0-3106 GCF_001556475.1 Methylobacterium sp. CCH5-D2
CTCCTCGGCCTGGGCCTCGGCGGCCCGGCGCGCCGTGACGTCCTCGAAGGCGACCGCCCACCGCCCGCCCGCCACGGGCTGCAGGTGGATCTCCAGGCGCTGGCCCTGCAGCGTCACCTCGAAGGTGCCGGCCGTCGGCGGGGCGAGGAAGCGCGACAGCTGCGCCCGCACCACGCTCCAGCCCGCGCCCGCACGGTTCCGCGCGACGCGCAGGATCTGCCGGAGGGAGGATCCTTCCGCGAGGGAGGCCTCGCGGCCGCCGAGGAGCCCCAGGCGCCGGCCGGAGGCGAGGACGACGCGCCCGCGCTCGTCCACGAGCAGCAGGCCGTGGCGCATCGCATCCAGGTAGGGCAGCAGAGCCGCGACGACGGCCGGCTCCGGCGCGGCGCGCCCGGCTCCGGCCTCGGCAGAATCCTGGGCAGCGGGACCGAGCTGAGTGCGTAGCGTCGCGGCCATGTCGAAGCAGCCCAATCTCTCGGTCGAGATCGTCCCGACCGAGCCGATAAGCTTACTGCATGTAAAAATCTAAATTTTGACTTAGGGTGGACGGGTGGGCGAGGCTCTAGGTTCGCGAAAAATGGCTGCTCCGGCCGAAAGCACGATCCTGAGGCAGCACGCTAACCTATCTTAGTCTAGCTCTCGACCATCACGCAGCCGAGATATGAGTGCCGTATGCCGCCCCGGCGCAGTCGCAGACCCGCCAGGTGCGTCGCGTGTGCCGGAACCTCGGCGGCCTGCTTCCGGGGAGCCGCCATGCCGCGGCGTTCGGTCGCCGCCCCCCAGGGGCCTGACGCGAACGAAATCGACGCCGTCGATACGGACTATCGACGGCATCTGTTTGAATGATGCTGCAGCGCAGCGCAAATACGCTCTCGGAACGGGCATCGGCCCGAAAACACGAGAGAGACCCGCATTATGACCCTTCGCACCTTCGTCCTCGGCGCCCTCGCTTCCGCGACCGTCATCGGTTCCGTCAGCGCGGAGGAGCGCCTCACCGTCACGCCGACGCTCTACCGTGAGCTGGCCCGGGCCACGGCCTCCGTCCGGCCCGCCGCCGAGCTCACCACCACGCCGCGCCTGGTTCCGGCCGCTCCCGCGAAGCAGCGCGTCGCCGAGGCCGCCGCCCGCTGACGCGGCCCTTCATGCTCCCGAAAGGCCTGCCCCGGGGCGCCGGGGCGGGCCTCATGGACGGGAGCGCGGCACCGTATCCTCCAGCTCGTCGTACCATCGGTGCGCCAAGCCTCTGTCGGGCCGGGGCGCGGATGGTGCGCGGCGCGCACGCTCGCGCCTCCAGGCGGCCGGCGTGTCGCCGAACAGGTCCCGGAAGCTGCGGCTCATGTGGGAGACGGACCTGAAACCGCAGTCGAGCGCCAGCCGCTCCAGCGAGCGGAGTTCGAACGGGTCGGCGAGCGCGGCCCGCATGGCGGCCAGGCGCATCTCCCAGACCCGCCGCATGATGCCGCCGGATCGATCGAAGGCCCGGTACAGCGTCGCGCGCGAGACGCCCAGGCGCCCCGCGATGAAGGCCGGCGTGAGATCCGGCGCGGACAGGTTGCGGGCGATCACCCGCTCGGCGAGCTCGACCAGGCCGGCATCGAGTTCCGCCCCCTCGAGCACGTCGCGGCATCCCGACGGATCGTAGAGGCGCCGGACGAAGCCGAGCACGTCCGAGGCGAGCGCTGCCGCGTCGTCGGTCCCGGGCTCCCGGATCTGGCGGCAGAGCGCGACCAGCCGCGCGACGAGCAGGCGATTGCGCTCCGGATCGAGGCGGACGGGGGCCGTGGCGGGATCGACCCCGGTGAGCAGGGCTCTCGGAATGGTCAGGCCGAAGGCGCTCGAGGGTGCGCCGCGCATGTGCATCTGCTTGGCCATGTCGACGGCCATAACCCGGTTCGGCTGCCGGACCACGGCCTGGCCCGCGAGCACACCTTCGAGGCCGCCCACGGGATAGAGCATCATGGTGAAGTGATCGGGCGTGCTCGCCGCCGAGACGCGATCCCGGATCATGACCTGTGCGTTGAACGTCATGCGGCTGAACAGGACGCCGTCCAGCAACGTGCACGCGAGGGTGCCGCGCGGCGTCGGGCCGCCCCTGGCGCGCTCGACCCGGACCATCGGCGCGAGGAGACCGCGCCATTCGGAGAAGGCCTGCTCGTCCGGCAGGCCGTCCGTGCTGAAGGCGAGCGTCGGCGGAGGGCCGCCCCGCCCATCACCGCGCGTCATCTGGTCGGCCATCGTCGCCACGTATCGCCCGGCCCGCGAGCGCCCCGCCCCGAATGCCGGCCTGACCCGGACGGGGCGTGTCCCGGCACCGGGCATGTCCCGCACTATGCCAGATTTCTGCTGGACCGACAGGCGCATCGTCGGCGGGCGGGTTCCGCGCCGGCATCGAGGAGCCGGCGCCCGGCACGACGATCCCGGTGGGGGGAGAGGGGATCCGCGATCGCCGGGGTGATCAGCCGGAAACAGGATCAGATCTCGCGGGAGACGGGCTTCAGCGCTGCTCCCTTGCCAGTGGCGCCGCGCTCGTACCATCCCCGGCTCCGGTTCACGATCCACACGACCGAGAGCATGACCGGGACCTCGATGAGGACGCCGACCACGGTGGCGAGCGCCGCGCCGGAGTTGAAGCCGAACAGGCTGATGGCGGCGGCCACCGCGAGTTCGAAGAAGTTCGAGGCGCCGATCAGCGCCGAGGGGCCGGCGACGCAGTGCTGCTCGCCGGCGGCCCGGTTGAGGACGTAGGCCAGTCCCGCGTTCAGGTAGACCTGGATGAGGATGGGCACCGCCAGCAGTGCGATGACCGCGGGCTGCGCCAGGATCTGCCCGCCCTGGAAGCCGAACAGCAGCACCAGCGTGGCCAGGAGGGCGACGAGCGACACGGGTCCGAGACGGGCGAGCAGCCGGTCGAGGGCGGCCTGTCCGCCCGAAGCGAGGAAGCTGCGGCGCACGACCTGGGCGACGATCACCGGGACGACGATGTAGAGCGCCACCGACAGCACCAGCGTGCCCCAAGGCACCGTGATCGCCGAGAGCCCGAGCAGCAGGCCGACGATGGGGGCGAAGGCCACCACCATGATGGTGTCGTTGAGCGCCACCTGGCTCA
>NZ_LSIX01000152.1:0-3038 GCF_001556475.1 Methylobacterium sp. CCH5-D2
TACGGGGACCGGCCCGTCAGCGCGGAACCGCAGGGCGGGCGCGCGCCGGGCGCGACGGAGCCCGCCGACATGGGTCGCCCCGCGGGATCCGGGACGGCGGACCGCGACCCGGGCGGGCGCGCGCGCCCCGGCCCGGACGGCGGCGACCGCGGCGGCTGAGCGGGCCTGCGCGGCGTCCAGTCCGGCCGCGGATCGCGCGAGCCGGTGCGGGACAGGAAAAAGCCCGCCCGGCCGGAGCCGAGCGGGCTGAAGGCAGGGCCCGTGAGCCCCTGGGAGGAGCCCACACGATAGCCGGGCCGTGGGCCCGCACAATCGCGCGGCACGCGGGCCTGGTATACCAGCAGCGCGTGGTCAAGCTCGCGCCCCCGGGCGCTGCTCAGACGACGCCCGCGGTCAGCAGGTCGTGGACGTGGATGAGGCCGACCGGGCGGCCCGCCTCGACCACGAAGACCGCGGTGATGCGCTTGCGGTTCATCAGTTCCAGCGCCGAGCCCGCGAGGCTGTCGGGCTCGATGGTGACGGGGCGGGCCGTCATCACCTGCTCGACCGGCGTGGCCAGCAGCGCCGGGCCCATGTGGCGGCGCAGGTCGCCGTCCGTGACGATGCCGACGATCGCGCCCGCCTCGTCGAGGACGCCCGCGCAGCCGAAGCGGTGCTCGGCGATGCGCACCAGCACCTCCGACATCGGCGTGCCGCGCGGCACCACGGGCATCGCCGCGCCCGCGTGCATGAGCTGGCGCACGGTCTTGAGGCGGGCGGCCAGCGTCCCGCCCGGATGCAGGATCTTGAAGCGCGACGAGGTGAAGCCGCGCTGGCGCAGCAGCGCCACCGCGAGCGCGTCGCCGAGCGCGAGCTGGATCAGGCTGGAGGAGGTCGGCGCGAGGTCGTGCGGGCAGGATTCGCGCACCCGCGGCAGGGCCAGCACCACGTCGGCGGCCCGGCCGAGCGAGCTGTCGGCCCGCGAGGTGACGGCGATGAGCGGGATCGAGAAACGGCGCGAGAAGTTGGTGAGGTCGCCGAGTTCCGCCGTCTCGCCCGACCACGAGAGCGCCAGGATCGTGTCCTGGGGCGTGATCATGCCGAGGTCGCCGTGGCTCGCCTCGGTCGGGTGCACGAAGAAGGCCGGGGTGCCGGTGGACGCGAGCGTCGCGGCGATCTTGCGGCCGATATGCCCGCTCTTGCCGACGCCGCAGACGATCACCCGTCCCTCGGTCTCGAAGAGCCGCTCGACGGCCGCCGCGAAGGCCGGCCCGAGCGCGCCGCCGAGCGCGCCGCCGAGCGCCCGCATCGCGCCCATGCCGATCTCGATGCTCTGCAGGCCCGCCGCGCAGATCTCCGCCGCGGGGCCACCGACCACAGCCGGATCGAGCTCGACGACGGATCCTTGCGCGCGCGCCACCATGTCCGGATCTCGCTGCCGGGAAGGGATGCGGCGGCGCGGGCAGAGCGCGCGACCGGTGCCGCCCCCCCGTTAGCGTGGCCAAATACGGCTGTTTGATGGTTCGCCCGAGCCCCGGCCCCGGCCGCGCCGCGAGCGCGCGGCGAGCGGCGGACCCACGATTTGCATGCTGATTACTATGCAACCGATGATTGCATACTCCGGAGACACTCGGCCAATACGTTCCGTCCTCCCGCGACGGAGGGAAATAGCCGCCTTCTGCTAAACAATGGCGACGCTTTAACTATTCTTTATTGCAGCCCTGGGAAGGTGGATCCAACCACCAGACGGACCGGCAAAGGCCATGCGATCCGCAGCGCGCGCTCCTACCCGCCCCTGCCCCCCGGCCGCCGTCCCGACCGGTACGGGGCCTGAGGCGAACATGGCGGATTTCTCGCATGACGACGCGATGTACCGCCTGCTGGTGCAGGGGGTGACGGACTACGCGATCTACATGCTCGCGCCCGACGGCACCGTGGTGAACTGGAACGCGGGCGCGGCGCGCGCCAAGGGCTACACGGCCGAGGAGATCGTCGGGCGGAACTTCGCCTGCTTCTACGCGCCGGAGGACCGGACGAGCGGCCTGCCCGAGCGGGGCCTCGCCACCGCCCGCGAGACCGGTCGCTTCGAGGCGGAGGGCTGGCGCCTGCGCAAGGACGGCACCCGTTTCTGGGCCCACGTGGTGATCGACGCGATCCGCGACGGCGGCGCGCTGGTGGGCTTTGCCAAGATCACCCGCGACCGCACCGAGCAACGCGCCGCCGCGGTGATGCTGAAGGCAGCCTCGGACAACCTCGACCTCGCCCTCTCGAACATGATGGACGGGCTCTGCCTGATCGGGCCGGACGGGCGGCTCGTCCTCGCCAACGCGCGGCTCGGCGACATCCTGGGGCTGGAGGCCGGCGCGCTCGCGCCGGGCCGGCGCCTGGTGCCGGTGCTGCGCCGCGTGCTCGGCTCCACGGCGGCCGACCTGTTCGCCCGGACCCATCTGCGCCCGGCCTCCGGCGTGCGCGAGCCCGTGATCTCGGAATGCGTGCGCGGCAGCAACGCCCTGTCGATCCGTACGCGCGCGCTGGAGGCCGGCGGCTGGGTCTCGACCTTCGAGGACGTGAGCGAGCGGCGTCAGATCGAGGGCCGCCTGCGCCACCTCGCCCAGCACGATCCGCTGACGGGCCTGACGAACCGCGCCGCCCTGCGGGCCCATCTCGACGCGCGCCTGGACCGGGCGCGCGTCGCGGTGCTCCGCCTCGACCTCGACCGCTTCAAGGCGGTCAACGACAGCTTCGGGCACGCGCTCGGCGACGCGGTGCTGCGGGAGGCGGCGGGGCGGCTGCGGGCCTGCGTCCGCAGCGGGGACCTGGTGGCGCGGCTGGGCGGCGACGAGTTCGCGGTGGTCGTGGAGGCGCGCGCGCCCGCGGCCCTGGCGGGCCTCGCCGAGCGCGTCGTGCGGGCGCTCGGCGAGGTCTACGAGATCGACGGGATCCGGCTCACGCTCGGCGCCAGCGCCGGCCTCGCGGTGGCCGAGGAGGAGGCCCCCACCGCCGACGGGCTGCTGGGGGCCGCCGACCTCGCCCTGCGGCAGGCCAAGGCGGGCGGGCGG
>NZ_LSIX01000153.1:0-1959 GCF_001556475.1 Methylobacterium sp. CCH5-D2
CCGCCATGATCCGCAGGGTCTCGGGCGTCGCCAGCACCCGGCCGTGGCCGGCCCGCGCGTGGTCGGCGTGGCCGTGCGTGATCAGCGCGCGGGGCACCGGCCAGGTCGGGTCGACGTGGAAGTCGCCGAGCGGGCAGTAGAGCCCTTCGCGGGTGAGGGTGAGGAGGTCGCTGGCGCGGAGCGGCATGATGGTCCGTGTCTGGGCGCCGGTATATAGGGCGCCCGTCCCGCCCCGTTCAGCACGCCCCGATGTCCCAGCACGCGTCCCAGCACTCCTCCGGCGACCTGCTCGCCGACCGCCGCTACGTCTACGCCGAGGCCTGCCTGGCGGAGGGCGACGCCCTGGGCGCCGCCGAGATGGCCGAGCAGGCGATCGAGCGGGCGCCGCGCTACGCCCCGGCCTGGCTGCTGCTGGGCCGCGCCCGCGAGAGCCTGCACGCCGCGACCGGGGCCGAGGAGCAGTTGCGCGCCGCGCTCGACGCCTTCGAGACCGCCCACGGCCTGGACCCCGAGGACCGGATCGGCGCCGGCCTGCACCGGGCCCGGCTCGGCGGGGGTGACGCCGCCCTGTCGAGCGCCTACGTGCGCGCCCTGTTCGACGGCTACGCGGGCCGCTTCGAGCGGCACCTCATCGAGGGGCTCGGCTATCGCGGCCCGGCCCTCCTGCGGCAGGCCCTCGACGCGGTGCCGGACACGCCCGCGCGCTTCGCGGTCGTGCTCGATCTCGGCTGCGGCACCGGACTGATGGGAGCGGCGATCCGCGACCGGGCGGGCCATCTCGGCGGCGTCGATCTCTCGCCCGCGATGCTCCGGCTCGCCCGCGCCAAGGGCTGCTACGACCGCCTCGCGGAAGGCGACCTCGTCCCGTTCCTGGCGGGCGAGCCTGGGGCTTGCGCCGATCTCTGCCTCGCGGCCGACGTGTTCATCTACCTCGCCGATCTCGGTCCCGTGCTGGCGGGCATCGGCCGCGTGCTGCGCCCGGGCGGGCTGGCCGCCTTCACGGTGCAGTCTCCGGACGAGGCGGCGGCGGGAGACCCGGTGGACGCCGCGCGCCTGGGCGCGGACGGGCGCTTCGCGCACCCCGACGCCCATCTAGAGACGGCGGCGCGCGGCGCCGGGCTCGCGACCGCGCTGCGCATCCCTGCGGCGATCCGGCGCGAACGGGGCCGGGATGTTCCGGGCCGGGTCATCGTGCTGAGGAAAAACACATCGTGTTTCCACGAACACTGAACCATTGCCGTCTTTCGCGCTTATCACGCGGTTCCCAAGACGTGTGACAAAGGAAAGAGCGCATGACGGAGACGCGCAAAGAGGCGCCGGCGGACAAGTCGTTCCCGGCAAGCCCCACCACGCGCATCCCCTTCGCGGTCGCGCTGGCAGTGCTCGCGGGCTGCGCCGACTCGATCGGCTTCCTCGAATTCTCGCAGCTCTTCATGTCCTTCATGTCGGGCAACACCACGCGCTTCGGCGTCGCGGTGGCCAACAGCGACTGGGAGAACGTCACGCGCGTCGCCAGCACCATCATCGTGTTCTGCTTCGGTGCGTTCCTCGGCACGCTGCTCGCCGCCCTGTTCGGGCGCTGGCGGCTCGCCGCGCTCCTGACGATCGAGGCGGTCCTGCTCGGGCTCGGCCTCTTCATGCCCTGGGGCACCTACGCCTACCCGCTGCACGCCTACCCGATCATCCTGGCGCTCGGCCTGCAGAACGCGATCCTGCAGGATGACGGCGGGCGCAGCCTCGCGCTCACCTACGTCACCGGCGCGGTGGTCCGCTTCGGCACCGGCCTCGCCAACCTGCTGATGGGATCGGTCGCCTCGTCGTTCTGGATCCAAGCGCCGCTCTGGGGCGGCCTGAGCTTCGGGGCGATCATGGGCGGCGTGCTGCAGCTGCGCTACGGCGAGACCGCCTTCCTGGTCCCGGCGGCCCTGGCCGCGCTGCTCGCCCTCATCGCCCTCGTCC
>NZ_LSIX01000154.1:0-208 GCF_001556475.1 Methylobacterium sp. CCH5-D2
CCCTCCCCCCTCTGCGGGGGAGGGTGGCCCCTGCGTCAGCAGGGGTCGGTCGGGACGAAGTCCCGCGGAGGGGGGAACCCGGCTTCAGAGAGGGACTGTGCCCTTCGTGCAGGCCTCGCCCTTTCCTTTCCCGTGGCTCCCCTCTCTGCGGGACTTCGTCCCGACCCCCCTGCTTCGCAGGGTACCCTCCCCCGCAGAGGGGGGAGGG
>NZ_LSIX01000155.1:0-6214 GCF_001556475.1 Methylobacterium sp. CCH5-D2
GGCGGTATCATCGTGGCGGGCTTGCCCCAGCAGGTCGGCCAGTCGGCATCGGTACAGTGTGGTGCGGGCGGGCAGCCCTGTCCACTGCGGTGCAGGCCGGCCCCCGGAGCAACCCGTGTGGCGCCCGCGCGGCGGTGCGCCACGTCACGCTGGCGGATCCCGAAATCCTAACGCCTTGTTTACCACCGGCTCCCTTTATGGAATGAACGCGTGCGATTCGAAGGGTTCGGAACCGTCCGATGAAGATCCTGCTGGCGGAAGACGACAACGACATGCGGCGCTTCCTGGCCAAGGCGTTGCAGAACGCCGGCTACGACGTGCTGTCCTTCGACAACGGTCTCTCGGCGTACAACCGCCTGCGCGAGGAGCCGTTCGAACTCCTTCTCACCGACATCGTGATGCCGGAGATGGACGGGATCGAGCTGGCGCGCCGCGCCACCGAACTCGACCCCGACATCAAGGTGATGTTCATCACCGGCTTCGCGGCGGTGGCGCTCAACCCGGATTCGAAGGCACCCAAGGACGCCAAGGTCCTGTCGAAGCCCTTTCACCTGCGCGACCTCGTCAACGAGGTGGAGAAGCTGCTGGCCGCCTGAAGCGTCGGCGCCCGGACCATAGGCGCCGTGCGCGGGCCCGCCTATATGGGCGTGTTCCAAACGCAGGACGCGCCCATGCAGCCGGTCACGATCTACACCACGGCCTGGTGTCCCTACTGCTCGGCGGCCAAGAGCCTGCTGAAGGAGAAGGGCGTCGCCTTCCAGGAAATCGACGTCGAGAAGGCCCCGGGCACCCGCGCCACGATGGTGCAGCGGGCGAACGGCCGCACGAGCGTGCCGCAGATCTTCGTGGGCGAGACGCATGTCGGCGGGTGCGACGACCTCTACGCGCTCGAGCGCGGCGGGCGCCTCGACCCGCTCCTCGAGGATTCGGCCGATGCCTGAGGCTCTAAGCTTCGTCGCCGCCTGCGTGCAGATGCGGTCGGGCCGCGAACCTCTGGCGAACCGCGACGCAGCAGTCGCCGGCGTTCGCGAGGCCGCCGCGGCGGGCGCGCAGTACATCCAGACGCCCGAGATGACCTCGCTGGTCGAGCGCAGCCGCGAGCGCCTGTTCGCGGTCGTGACCGAGCAGGAGGCCGACCCGACGCTGGCCGCGCTCCGCGAGGCGGCCCGCGAGACCGGCGCCGTGGTGCAGGTCGGCTCGCTCGCGATCCGCAACGGCGACAAGGTGGCCAACCGCGCCTTCCTGATCGGCTCGGACGGCGAGATCCTGGCGGCCTACGACAAGCTGCATCTCTACGACGTTGATCTCCCGAACGGCGAGCGCTGGCGCGAATCCGCGACCTATACGGGCGGTGCCTGCGCGGTGGTGGCCGAGACGGCGCTGGCGGCGATCGGCCTCGGCATCTGCTACGACATCCGCTTCCCGGCCCTGTTCCGGGCGCTGGCCGAGTCCGGCGCGGACGTGCTGACGGCGCCAGCCTGCTTCACCCAGCAGACCGGTGAGGCGCATTGGCACGTTCTGCACCGGGCCCGCGCGATCGAGACCGGCTCGTTCATGATCTCGGCCGCCCAGGGCGGGCGCCACGAGGACGGGCGCGACACCTACGGGCACTCGATCATCGTCGATCCCTGGGGCCGCGTCCTGGCGGATGCCGGCGGCGCCGAGCCCGGCGTGATCCTGGCCGAGATCGATCTCGCGCGCGTCGCGGATGCGCGGGCCCGGATCCCCGCCCTGCAGCACTCCAAGCCGTTCCGGGTGGAGCGGGTGGCCGCCGCGGACTCTCGCGAATAGCCTCGGTCCGCGCACCGGGCCCGACCCGGACGCCTGGGGCGCGGCGAAGGGTGATCCGGGAACGGAATGCCGCGCGCGATCGCTGCTGCGCCCCTCACCCATTGCGCCCGCGCGCCGGAACCGCCACGTCCGGCCTCATACCCCGCCACGATCCACGAGCATGATCCGCTATGCCCTCGTCTGCGAGGCCGGCCACGAGTTCGAGAGCTGGTTTCCCTCCTCCGATTCCTACGACGACCAGGCTGCGCGCGGGCTGGTCGCCTGCCCGGTCTGCGACTCGACAAAGGTCGGCAAGGCGCTGATGGCGCCGCGGCTCGCGCGCACCGATCAGGCGACCGCGCCCGTGCCGGCTCCCGCCGAGGACGCGCGCGTGCCGATGATCTCCGAGCCCGAGCGGCAGGTGCGCGCGATGCTACGGGCTTTCCGGGCGCACGTCGTCGCGAACTCCGAGGCCGTCGGCCCGCGCTTCGCCGAGGAGGCGCGCAAGATCCATTACGGCGAGAGCGAGGAGCGCTCGATCCACGGGCAGGCGAGCCCCGAGGAGGCCCGCGCCCTGATCGAGGAGGGGATCAGCGTCGCGGCGCTGCCGATCGTTCCCGACGACCGGAATTGAGCGCGGCTTTCCCCGCCACCGAGGCGAGCACGAAGGCGATCACCGCGTTCCAGCCGGCGAGCGAGAGGCCGAGGATGCGCAGGGCCGCGGTCGAGCAGTCGGTCACCCGCGTGCTCGCGAGGGCGTCGCGGAAGCTGCCGAGGTCCGCCGGGTTGGCGCTGCCGCCGCCGCAATCGGTCGGGCCCGGCCAGAAGCCCCATTCGGCGCCCGCGTGGTAGACGCCGAGGCCGGCACCGTAGAGCAGGCCCGCCGCGGCAAGGCCGAGCGTCAGCCGGGCGAGGCGCTCGGGAAGGAACAGGCCGATCAGCGCCAGCGGGATCGCCGCGTAGTAGGGCAGGCGCTCCGTCAGGCAGAGCTTGCACGGCGCGTAGCCGTAGATGTGTTCCAGCACGAGCGCCCCGCCGACCGTCAGCACGGAGCCGATCAGAACGGCGAGCGCCGCCCGCTTCAGGCGCAACAGCGCGATCTCGTCGATCACAGGACCACCTTGAACAGGACGAAGCCGAGGACGATCACGGCGACGGAGATCGCCGCGACCGCGTTGAGGTGCCGGTCGAGCACGCCGCGGATCTGGACGCCGTAGCGACCCAGCAGCGCCGCCAGCAGGAAGAAGCGTGCCCCGCGGGTGACGACCGAGAGCACCGTGAACCAGAACAGGCTGTAATGCGCGAAGCCCGACGTAATGGTCACGAGCTTGTAGGGGATCGGCGTCAGACCTTTCAGCAGGATCACCCAGTGCCCGTAGGCCGCGTAGGATTCCTGGAAGGTCGCGGCCGAGTTCTGCAGGCCGTAGAGCTTGATCAGCCACTGCCCGAGCGAGTCGAACAGCAGCGCGCCGATGGCGTAGCCGACGAGACCCCCGAGGACGGAGGCAACCGTGGTGACCGTGGCGTAGAACCAGACCCGGTCCGGGCGGCTCACCGCCATCGGCACCAGCATCACGTCGGGCGGGACCGGGAAGAACGAACTCTCGGCGAAGGCGACGGCGCCGAGGGCCCAGGGCGCGGATGGCTTTCCGCTGAGCGCGAGTATCCACTCGTAGAGGCGGCGGATCATGCAGGTCCGTGGTCGTACGGTCGGGAGAGCGCGGCCCTTTGAGCACAGCCGTGCGGCCGACGCCAGCAGACATCGGCGGTATCCCGGGCGGCCCCGCACAACCGGGGCCGCCCGGGGGGCGGCACGCATCAGGCCGCGTCGGGCATCCGGTCGAGGAGCTTGTCGAGGGTGATCGGATAGTCTCGGACCCGGATGCCGGTGGCGTTGTAGATCGCGTTCGCGACCGCCGCGCCGACGCCGCTGATGCCCAGTTCGCCCACGCCCTTGGCTTTCATCGGCGAGGACATCGCATCGACCTCGTCGAGGAAGATCACCTCCTGGTGCGGGATGTCGGCGTGGACCGGAACCTCGTAGCCGGCCAGATCGTGGTTGACGAAGAAGCCGCGGCGCGTGTCGACCTCGAGCTTCTCCATCAGCGCCGCGCCGGTGCCCATCACCATCCCGCCGATGACCTGGCTGCGGGCCGATTTGGGGTTGAGGATCCGCCCGGCCGCGCAGACGCACAGCATCCGCCGCACACGGACCTCGGCGGTGTCGGCATCGACCGCCACCTCGACGAAATGGGCGCCGAAGGTCGATTGCTGCTGCGCGTCCGTGATCTTGCCGAACTCGATCGTGTCCTCGGCCGCGATCGCGCCGTCCCGCACCGCCTCGGTGAGCGGCACCGCTCGGTTGCCCGAGCGGACCTCGCCGTTCTCGAACACCGCGTCGGTGGCGTTGAAGCCCAGGCGCTGCGCCACGCTCTCGCGCAGCTTCACACAGGCGGCGTAGACGCCCGCGGTCGCGGAATTCGCGCCGAACTGGCCGCCGGACCCCGAGGAGACCGGGAAATCCGAATCGCCGAGCCGGACCACGACCTGTTCCAGGGCGACGCCCATCATCTCGGCCGCGGTCTGGGCGATGATGGTGTAGCTGCCGGTGCCGATGTCGGTCATGTCGGTCTCGACCGTGACCGTGCCAGACTCGTCCAGCCGGACCCGCGCGCCCGACTTCATCACGAGATTGTTGCGGAAGGCCGCGGCCATCCCGATCCCGACGAGCCAGCGCCCGTCCCGCACGGCACCCGGCCGCGCGTCCCGCTTCGACCAACCGAAGCGCTCGGCGCCGAGTCGCAGGCAGCCCACGAGATCGCGGTGGGAGAAGCGGCGGCCCGGATCGTTCGGATCGACCTGGGTGTCGTTGCGGATGCGGAACTCCACCGGGTCGAGCCCGAGCCGCTCCGCCATCTCGTCCATGGCGACCTCGAGGACCATCAGGCCCGGAGCCTCACCGGGTGCGCGCATGGCGTTGCCCTCCGGCAGGTCGAGCGCGGCGAGCTTCACCGCGGTCAGGCGATTGGCGCCCGCGTAGAGGAGCTTGGTCTGGCTCACCGCAGTCTCGGGACTGCCCTCGGGGAGGTTGCCCGAGATGCTCTCGTGAGCGATCGCCGTGATCGTCCCGTCCTCGAGCGCCCCGATGCGCACGCGCTGCATCGTGGCCGGCCGATGCGTGGTGTTGTTGGCGATCAGCGGGCGCGTCAGCGCGACCTTGACCGGGCGCCCGGCGGCCTTGGCGCCGAGCGCGGCGAGGATCGCGTCCGCGCGCACGAAGAGCTTGCCCCCGAAGCCGCCGCCCACATAGGGCGCATCCAGCCTGACCTTCTCCTTCGGCAGCCCTAGGATCTTGGCGATGCTGCCGTGGCCCCAGCCGATCATCTGGTTGGCGGTCCAGAGCGTGAGCCGGTCGCCTTCCCAGGCCGCGGTCGTCGCGTGCGGCTCCAGCATGGCGTGGCTCTCGTCGGCGGTCGTGTAGGATCGGTCGAGCGTCACCGGCGCTTCCGCGAAGGCCGCCTCGAAATCGCCGACCCGCTCTTCACCGTCCCCGCCGCTGCCCTCGCCGCTGTCGGCCGGGACCGGCTCGGCGGACTTCGCCGCCTCGGCGAGGTCGAAGCTGCCTGCCTCCGGCGCGTAATCGACACGGACCAAGAAAGCGGCGGCGCGGGCCTGCTCGAAGGTTTCCGCGACCACGACGGCCAGCGCCTGATGGTAGTGCTGGATGACGTCGCCGCCGAACAGGTAGGCCGTGTTCATGACGCCGCGCTTGAGGCGCGGCGTGTCGAGCGTGGTCACCACCGCCAGGACGCCGGGAGCCCCGAGCGCCGCCGCGGAGTCGATCGCGGTGACGCGCCCCTTGGCGATGGCGGAGCCGAGCACGTAGCCGTAGGCCGCGTTCGGCGCCGCGTCGTGGCGCTCGTAGGCGTAGGGGGCCGTGCCCGTGGTCTTGTACTTGCCGTCGATGCGGTCGGTCGGCTGCCCGACGACCTTGAGCCGGTCGATCGGGTTCTGCCCCGCGGGGGTGTCGAACTTCATAGCTCAGGCCCTCGCCTGGTTGAGCGCCGCACCGAGGATCCGCTCGGCGAGCTTCAGCTTGAACGCGTTGTCGTGTGTGGGCCGGGCCTCGGCGAAGACCTGATCGGTCACGGCCCGCGCGCCTCTGGGCAGGTCGGCCTCGGCCGCCTCGACGCGCCAGGGCTTGTGGGCGACGCCGCCGAAGGCAACGCGTCCGGTGCCGTCCGGGCCGATCACGGCGGCCGCCGAGACCAGCGCGTAGGCGTAGGAGGCCCGGTCGCGGACCTTGCGGTAGATGTGCGTGCCGGCGACCGGCTTCGGCAGCGTGACCGCGGTGATCAACGCGCCGGGCTCGAGGGTGGTGTCGATCTCCGGCCGGTCCTCGGGCAGGCGGTGGAAGTCGGCGATCGGGATCCTGCGCTCGGTG
>NZ_LSIX01000156.1:0-6772 GCF_001556475.1 Methylobacterium sp. CCH5-D2
TCCCGACCGACCCCTGCTGACGCAGGGGCCACCCTCCCCCGCAGAGGGGGGAGGGGGCGCTGCGTGGTCGCGTCATGCCGACTGGCGCAGGCCGCCGCGCGCGTCCTGGTCGTGCGCGTCGGCGGCGATCCAGCCGGACATCATCACCATCGGCATCCCCGGCCCCGGATGGGCGGCGCCGCCCGCCAGATACAGATTGCGCACCTGCCGCGAGCGGTTGCCCGGCTTGAACGCGCCCATCACCCGGCCGTGCGAGGCCAGCCCGTAGATCGCCCCGTTCAGCACCTTGTAGCGGTCGTGGATGTCCTGCGGCGTCAGGTGCCGCTCGACCACGATGCGCTCCTCCAGGTCCGGCATCCCGGCGGTGCGCTTGAGCTTGTCGAGGATCACCTGCCGGTAGGCCGGGAACATCTTCGACCAGTCGTGGTGGGGCCGCAGATAGGGCGTGTGCACCAGGACGTAGAGCGCCTCGCCGCCCTCGGGCGCCACCGAGGGGTCGGTGGAGGAGGGGGCGGCCAGATACGCGGTCGGGTCCGGGGCGGGCTCGCCCCGCCGGTAGATCCAGTCGAACTCCTCCTCGGGATCGCGCGAGAAGACGAAGTCGTGGTGGTTCAGGTGCTCGTAGCGCCTGTTGAGCCCCAGATAGAGCACCACGCCCGAGCAGGCGGGCTCGGGGTTCTTCTTCTCGTAGGCCCGGCCGACCTCGCCGCCGACGAGTTCCCGGTAGGTCCGCACCGAGTCCATGTTGGAGATCACGGCGTCGTAGGCGGTCGTACCGCCCTGCGTGCGCACGCCGCGCACGGTGCCGTTCTCGATGTCGAGCCCCGTCACCTCGGAGCCGGGCCTCAGGGTCGCGCCGAGCTCGCCCGCGAGCTTGGCCAGCGCCTCGGCCACCGCGCGGGTGCCGCCCATCGGGTACCAGACCCCGTCCGCCGTCTGCATGTGGGCGATGGCGCAGAGCACCGCCGGCGCGCCGTAGGGCGAGGAGCCGACATACTGCACGAAGTGGTCGAGCATCTGGGCGAGGCGGGCGTCCTTCACCTTGCCGCGGATGGTGCTGGCGACCGAGGCGTGCATGCGCAAGCTCAGCACGTCCCGCAGGGTGCCGGGGTTCATGTTCGCCCGGATGTTGATCGTGTCGAACAGGTCCTCGACCGGCTTCCAGAAGAAGAACTTTTCGGACACACCGTGCAGGTGCTCCGAGATGGAGAGGAATTTCTTGTAGCCCTCTCCCGCGCCGGCGCCGGGCACGAAGCGGTCCATCTCCGCCGCCATGGTGGCGACGTCCTGCATCAGGTCGATCCGGGTGCCGTCGTCGAAGAAGCAGCGCCATTGCGGGTCGAGGCGGCGCAGATCGAGGTAGTCGTTGATATCGCGGCCGGCCTCGGAAAAAATCCGCTCCAGCACGCGGGGCACCGTGAGGATGGTCGGCCCCATGTCGAAGCGGAAGCCGCCCTCGTGCAAGACCGCGGCCTTGCCGCCGAGCCAGTCGTTCTTGTCGTAGAGGGTGACGCGGTGGCCGCGCGCGGCCGAGACGCAGGCGGCGGCGAGCCCGCCGAGGCCGCTGCCGATGACGGCGACCGAGGAACCGCCCGAAGGACGGGCAGGGAAACCGGAACTCATCTGTTAGGCTCCTGCGGAACGCCCGGGCGGGGTGCCGCCGGGGCTCAAGCTGACGGGGGCTGAGACCGGCGTCAACGCGCCGGTCCGTCGCGTGGGGAAGGGGCGGGAGCGGCTCATGCGGGCCGCCGGGCCACGAGGGCGAGGGCCGCGCCGAGGCCGGCGAGCGCCAGCGCCGCCAGCACGCCCCAGGCCGGGACGGCGCTGCCCTCGCCGAGCGCGCCCTGGAAGGCCTCGATCGCCCAGGCGTTCGGGGTGAACCAGCCGGCCTGCTGGAGCCAGGGCGGCATCAGGAAGCGCGGCACCATGCTGCCGCCGACCGCCGAGAGCAGCAGAACGCCGAAGGTGGCGAAGAGATGCGCCTGCTGGCGCGTCGCCGCGGCCGCGCAGGCGGCGAGCGCCAGCCCCGCCGCCATGGCGGAGACGAGCCCGCAGGTGAGGAGGAAGGCCGGCCAGTGCGGGCCGATCGTCACGCCGTGGAGCAGGGCCGCCGCGCCGAAGATCAGCCCGGCCTGGACCACGCCCTGGAGCGTCAGGAACAGGAATTTCCCCACAACGATCACGCCGAGGCCGCCGGGCCCGGCGCTGAGCCGGTCGGCGAGACCCGATTCGCGCTCCTCGACCAGCGAGAGCGCCCCCTGCATGGCGGCGAAGAGCAGGAACACCGCGGCGATCGCTCCCGCGTAGTAGCTCACCCGGGCGTTGCCGACGGCGGCCGCGGTGCTCTGCCGCTCGACCAGCGCCGAGAAGCTGAAGGGCTCCTTCTTCGCGCGCTGCTCCGCGAAGGCCTCGTCCAGGAAGGCGCGCTCGTCCGGGCCGATCTTGCCGGTGCGCTCCACGTCCGCGACGATGCGGGAGAGCACCACGTCGGGCAGGGCCTCGTTGAGCACCCGCTGGAGCTGGCCCAGCGCGATCGGGGTGGCGAGCGCCTTGGCGGGGTTCTCGACCAGCACAACCGGGTGGTCCGGCGCGGATGCGCCCGAGGGTGCCGCCGCGAGGTCGCCGCGCAGCACCAGCGCCACGTCGACCTCGCCCGCGCGCACCGCCTCCGTTGCGGCGGCGAGGTCGGCGGGCAGCCGCGTGACGCGCAAGCTCGTGTCGGCCGCGAGCGCCGAGACGAGGCGCGCGGTGGCGGGCGTCCCCGCCAGATCCGCCAGTCCCAGATGGATGCGGATGCGGTCGCCGACCGCGCCCGAGAAGATCGCCGCGAAGATCGCGAAGATCACGGTCGGCAGCACGAACGCCATCACCAGGGCGGCGCGGTCGCGCAGAAGGGTGAGCGCCATCACCCGGAAGGCGGCGCCGATCATCGGGCCGGCTCCAGGGCCGGGGCGGCGCGCGCGCGGGTCTCGAGGGCGTCGCGGTAGAGGGCTTCCAGTCCCGGCGCGCGCACCCGCACCTCGCTCACCGGCACGCCCTCTGCGCGCAGGCGCCCGAGCAGGGCGGCGCCGTCGAGGCGCTGGGCGGGACCCGCGCCGTCGTCGCGTCCGGGGCCGGTCTCGCGCCAGGCGAGCTCGGCGTCGGGCGCGAAGCCGGCCCGGCGCAGGGCCCGCTCGGCGGCGTCGTCCGGGATCTCGGCGAGCACCAGCTCGCGCTCGGGGGGGCCGGCGGCGAGGCCCGCCAGCAGGGCGGCGAGCGGGCCCTCGCGCACGATCCGGCCGCCGCGCAGGAAGGCGACCCGGTCGGCCAGCCGCTCGGCCTCGGCGAAGTCGTGGGTGGCGACGAGGATCGCGGTGCCCGCCCGGCGCAGGCGCCGCAGCATGGCGTGGATCGCCGCGCGGGCCGCCCGGTCGACTCCCTGTGTCGGCTCGTCGAGGAGGACGAGCGGGGGCTGCCCGATCAGGCCGGCCGCGATGTTGACCCGGCGCTGGTAGCCGCCGGAGAGCTGGCCGACGAGGCTCGCCCCCACCGCCTCGATGTCGGCGAGCGCCAGCATGGCGGCGACCGCGCCGCGCCGCCCGCGGCGGGGCAGGCCGGCGAGGCTCGCGAAGACGCCGAGGTTCTCGGCGACGCTGAGGCGCGGCCAGAGCGCGATCTCCTGGGGCACCCAGCCGACGCGGCGGCGCGCGTCGGCCTCCGTGCGCGGGTCGCGGCCCGACACGCGGACCGTGCCGGCCCCCGGGACGAGGCGGCCGGCGACGAGGCGCATCAGCGTGGTCTTGCCGGCGCCGTTGGGCCCGAGCAGCGCCAGGATCTCGCCAGGATCCAGCGCGAGGTCGAGCCCGTCGAGGACCGGCCGTCCGCGATAGGCGAGACCGAGCCCGGTGCAGGCGAGGAGCGGCGCCACCGGCTCAGCGCCGGGGCAGGGCGCGGGCGAGCCGGACCCGGATCGCGGCGCCGGGCTCGCGCAGGGAGAAGGCGGCCTCCTCGAAGCTCGGCCGCGCCCGCCGGCCGGCCCCGCCCGAGAGGCCGTAGGGCTCCGTCGGCAGGCCGAGGCCGGTGCGTCCGAGCCGGCGGTCGCCGTCGCGGTCCTGGAAGGCGGCGACCGCGTAGGTGCCGGCGGGCACGCTCGCGAACACGAAGGTCCGGGCCTCGGATTCACCCGAGGCCTCCTGCCCGAGGGTGCAGGCGGATTCCGAGAGGCCGCCCTGGCAGAGCGTGACGTAGACCGCGCCGCCGCCGGGCTCGATGCCGTCAACCGTGACCTGCAGGCCGGCGGCCTGGGCGGGGAGGGGGAGGACGAGGAGGAGAGCGAGGAGGAGGCCGCGGATCTCCCTCTCCCCGCGCGCGGGGAGAGGGGCGAGCCCCCCTTGCCGTCGGCCGAGCCCTCTCCCCGCGCGCGGGGAGAGGGGATGCGCGGTGGTCATCCCCCTCACGAGGCCTCGCCGCCGGTGGCCAGCGGGGCCGTCTCGGGCAGACCGGCGCTCGCCGGCACGCGGGCGCCGAGCAAGTCCTCGATCAGCAGGCGGGCGGAGATGCGCGCGCCCTCGTAGATCACCGGCAGGCCCGAGCCCGGATGGGTGCCGCCGCCGACGAGGTAGAGGCCGGGCCCGAACTTGTTGTGGGGCCGGAACCAGAGCATCTGCATCAGGTCGTGGGCGAGGTTGAAGGTGGCGCCCTCGTGCACCGCGAAGTCGTCGCGCCACTGGGTCGGGTCGATCACGCGCTCGTAGCGGATGCGCGATTCGAGGTTCTCGATGCCCAGGAGCTTCAGACGCTCCAGCACCAGGGCCCGGTAGCTGTCCCGGGTCGCCGCCCAGTCGATGCCGGCCTTCAGGTTCGGCACCGGCACCAGCACGTAGAGGGCGGTGTGGCCGGGGGGCGCCATGCCGCCGTCGGTGAAGCCCGCGTGCTGGACGTAGACGGAAGGGCACATCGGCAGCACCCCTTCGGTGATCTCCCGGATGTTGCGCTCGTACTGGTCGGCCAGCAGGATGGTGTGGTGGCCGAGCGCCGCCGGCATCGGGCCCTCGATGCCGAGATAGAGCATGAAGGTCGAGCAGGAGAGGCGGGCCTTGGCGACCTTGGCGTCGCGCCAGCGCGGGCGGCGCGCCTCGGGCACCAGCTCCGGCACAACCTTGGCGAAGTCGCCGTTGATCATCACGGCGTCGGCCCGCAGCGTCTCGCCGCCCGCCACCACGCCGACCGCCTTCTTGCCCTCGAACAGCACCCGCTCGACGCTCGTGTTCAGGCGGATGTCGACGCCCATGCGGCGGGCCAAGCCGGCCATCGCCTCCGAGACCGCGCCGCAGCCGCCGACCGGGTGGTAGACCCCGTGCTCGTATTCGAGGAACGAGAGGATCGTGAACAGGCTGGGGCAGCGGAAGGGCGACATGCCCAGGTACTTGGTCTGGAACGAGAAGGCGAGGCGCACCCGCGGGTCGGCGAAGTAGCGCCGCAGATCCTTGTCCACGCTGCGGCCGGGGTGGAGGTAGGGCAGGGCCGCCAGCATCGCGGGACTCGCCATGCTGCGGAAGCGGTGGAAGGCCTGCTCCAGCACCGGCTTGAAGAAGCGCAGCTTCGTCCGGTTCTCGGCGAAGAATGTCCTGACGTTCGGGGCGTCGTCCGGGGCGATCCGGGCGATCTCCGCCTCCAGGCGCCCGACGTCGCCGGTGGCGCGGATCTCGCCGGAGACCCCGTCAGGCCCCTCGAAGACGAGGTGATACTGCGGGTCGAGCCGCTCCAGCCGGACATGGTCCTCAAGCCGCTCGCCGCAGCTCTCGAAGATGTCGGCCAGGATCTGCGGATAGAGGAAGAAGGTCGGTCCGATGTCGAAGCGGTAGCCGCCCGGCGCCTCGACCGTCTTCGTGCGGCCGCCGACCTGGGCGTCCCGCTCGATCAGGGTGACGTGGAGCCCCGCGCGCGCCAGCAGCAGGGCCGAGGCCAGGCCGCCGGGGCCCGCGCCGACGATGACGACCCGGCGTCCGGAGAGCCTCCGCATGCCGTCTCCCGCGTGAAGCAACGCTCCCGTCTCCCAAACCCGTGCGCACGATCCGCGTCGGGACCGCCGCACCGTAACCCCTCCGCATACGGCCAAGCTAGAGATGATTCGGCATTCGGCAATTGCATCCTTTTGCCGCGCGCGGCCGCCTACACCGAAATGGATGGGGACATGGATGGGACATGGATGGGACTTGGATAGGACTGCGTGCAGGCTCGAAGCCCGCGTCTCAGCAGTCTTCGCGCGGATCCGGACCGGCCGCGGGAGCCGGAATCAGCCGGCCGGCCGCGCCGGCCAGCCGGGACAGGGCGAGCGCGCCCGCGGTCGCGACGTTGAGCGAGTCGAAGCCCGACGCCATCGGGATGCGCAGGGTGCGGGCGCGGGCCATCAGGCCGGCGGGCAGGCCCGGCCCCTCGGTCCCGAGCAGCAGGAGCGCGCGGGCCGGCGGCGGCGCGGCGTCGAGCGTCTCCCGGCCGGAGGGGCTCAGCGCCAGCGGCTCCAGGGCGAGGGATCGCGCGATCGCGAGCCAGTCCGCCCCCGCGGGGAGGCGCGCGAAGGGCGTGATCAGGGCGGCGCCCGCCGAGACGCGGATCGCCTTGCGGTAGAGCGGATCGCAGCTCGCGGCGTCGAGGAGCACCGCGTCGGCCCCGAAGGCGGCGGCGTTGCGCAGGCAGGCGCCGACGTTGTCGTGGTTGGTCAGCCCGGCGAGCCCCAGCACCAGGGCCGGGGCGGGGGGCTGCGGCACGAGCGCGGCGGGCTCCGGCGCCGGGC
>NZ_LSIX01000157.1:0-9500 GCF_001556475.1 Methylobacterium sp. CCH5-D2
GCGGGCGCGTGTTGAAGGCGATGGCGGTTGCCGGCGCGGCCTCCCGGGCCGCGTTGAGGATGGCCTCGAACACCGGCAGGTGGCGCGGCCAGGAGCGGATGCCTGCGCCGATCACGAGGCAATCGTACGGGGCGGCGGCGAGCTTCTCCCGCACGGCTTGGCCGGCCTGATCATCGGGGCCGGACGAGGCAATGCTCGGCCGTCCAGCCACGGCCGCGCATATCCTCCAGAGCCACCCGGATCCCATGGCGGATCTTCTCGGCGTCGAGGCCGGGCGGCAATGCCGGGTCGGAGAAGTCGACCACCTCCGGCTCATAGCCCACGAGCAGAACGCGCATGCGATGCCCTCCCGTGCGAGGCCCCTGGATCGATGGACGCCTTCCGTAGGCTCGGCCCAGAGACTTCGGCGTCAAGGCATCCTGCCCGGGAAGCGCGAGGCATGTCGATGGGGCAAAGGCATGCGTGCACGGCATCCATCCGCCCTGAAACGCGCCCGGCGACCGATCCAAGCGTGTTCCGTCCGCGTTGCGCGGAGCCGCCAACCGCTCGCCGTAACCCATTGGAAGATCACGAACCGTGCTGCAACGTGTTGCAAGCCGACAGGGTTAGGGGAACGGGCATCAAAAAACCCGCCAAGTCGTTGACCGGGCGGGCGGAAATGATGGTAGCCAGGGACCGCTATCGAGCGTCACCCACTACGCCGGGCCTCTCGTTCACCTACCGTTCGAAGGTGGCTTGATGCAGGCTACCCGGCGCAGGACACGACCGGGCAGGAAGTTCGCCAACCTCTTGCCGGACCGCCTCGCCGGCCCCTCAGGGCCGACCGCGCAAGGATGAAGGCTGACCCGGCAGCGGGAGGCGGAAGCCCGTATCCTGGATCGCGTCACCGACGATCCGGTACACGCCGAGGTTCCGGTCAGCGTAGTTGCCGATGTAGACGTACTCACCGCTTGGATCGAAGGCGATGCCTTGGACGACGGCCCCGGCCGGAGCCTCGCCGAGGTAGCGCAGCCGTCCCTCGGGCAGGATCGCCACCAGCACGGCGGCGCTCTCGGCGGTGTAGGCGGGGCTCGCATGGGGCGCGGCGGAGCCCTTCACGACAGCGATCGCTGCCCGGCGCCCATCAGGGCTGATCGCCAGAGTCTCGGCGGTATCGCCGACCCCGACGTGGTCGACCACCACCGGGCGCGCGGTCCCAGCCCGAATAAGCGTGACCGAGTCGGCATGGCCGTCGCTCGGCGTGGGGCCGGTATTGCCTGAGAGAGCGAAGGCACCGTCCGGCGTCACCTCCAGGCCGTAGGTGCCCGGTCCAACCGGCATGTCGAGGCCGGGATCGTGGCGCCACTGCCCGTCCGCGTAGGTCATCACGCCGACCGTGCCGGCCTTGTTCTTGGCAACGTATGCCCGGCGCCCATCCGGCGCGATGGCTACCGCGGCAGCCTCAGTCCCGACATCGACCTCGGCCACGACTTGCACGCTCCGCCCCCGGATCCTCACGACCGACACGCTGCGGCTCTCGCGGTTGGCCACCAGCGCGACGTCTCCGACCCGGGAGATCGCGAGACCAGAGGGCTGCCGCCCGACCCGGATCGTCTCGATTACGGCCGGCGGCTCGGCCACGAGATCGATCACGTGTAGGCGATCATCCGGCTGCGCCCACCAGTTCTTGCCCTCCTGCCTCATGGTCACGGGGCTGGTGACGAGACCGAGGCGGCCGTCTGGCGTGATCTGCAGGTTGGTCGGCGGCCCGTAGACGGAGGTGTCGAGCCTTAGCACGTGGGCGAGGCGCGGCCGGGCCGGTTCCGAGATGTCGATGACGCCGAGGCCGTCGCTCCCATTCGGCCCGTTCACTGAGCCTTCGGGCCGGAAGAACGTCTTCCCGTCGAGGCCCACGAGCAGGAAGGAGCGCCCACCAGTCGCCCAAGCATCCCCTGCGAGCAGCAGGGCCACCGAGACCAGGCTTGCGCTCCAGAATGAACCGGCCCTCATTGGCATCCCCCTCACCGAGCACAAGCCACCTTCTTGGTGCGTTTGCTCCAACAGGTCTCTCTAAAGGAGGCTCCACTGCGGCGTCTCGCCGGTCTTGCGTAACTTGGCCAAGAGGTAATCCCGTAGCGCGTTCCGATAGAACGGGATGATGCGGGCGGCGTGGGGCCGGTCAGCCCAGTCTGGTATCTGCATCTAGACCGAAGAGCCTGTCATAGAAGGCCTTCACGGCCGGTCGGCAGCGACCGTGCCCAGGCGTATGGCGTGGGAAGCCGCGAGCCTCCAAATCTGGCAGGCTTGCGAGCCAGACCTGCTTCTGTTTGGGCTCGGGCCCAACGACGGCCTTTGCAAGGTCCCTGTCCTTCGCAACGAAGAGCGGGAGATCATCGAAGCGGATAGGCTGGCGTGTCATCCGAGACATTGCGCCATTCTCCGAAGCGTACCGTTCTCAGGCTGAGGATGATCCCTTGAGCCTACGCAGGTTGCGCAGCCGGAGACGGGTGAGCGCCAGGTTCCGATCCTCCTTTGCCGCTGGCCGCGGCAGCGGTGTTGGCACAGCCGGGCGCGCTTCAAACTCATCAACGGCCTCGGCCCGGATCCGCCAGAGCTTCTCTACCCGGAAGGCTCGAAGCTCACCGCTCTCAACCAGCTTGCGGATGTGGTTCTTCTAACAACTTACCGCTCGGCTACGTCCGACAATTTCATCTACCAAGCTCAGGCCAATCGGTTTTGCCCCTACCTTTTACATGCTCGGATGCGCAAGGATTGGTGTCCAGACGCGCCCCGGTCCGGCTTGTTCAGCGATGTGCTGCCCTCGGCTACTGCTGAGACGGCCCACGTATAATGAAGCCGTAAGCCCTAGCAACAGCACCAGTCCGATCGTCACAACGTCTGCGTGTCGACGCGCGATATGTATGCCGACACAGCCAAGGGAAAAGCCGGCAACGAGTAAGAGTGCGGTGAAAAGGCTGATCGGCATAGAAGTCGCCTATCCACTCAAGCTCAAGAAACTCGCCCCTCCTCGGGGGGGGTTCCCGCTTCGATCTCCGAAGGCGAACGTTAGCAGAGGCCAGGCTAATCCCGACCCATTGGATTTCTGTCCCCGGCAGCCTCCTAACTGGTCCTCGCAACTGCCTTGGCTGTGCCAGCTCATGCGAAGAAGCCGCGTCCAGGCGCTTCTATTCTACCAGCCGCACGAGAGAGCGCGCTGAGCCAGAGGCTGGCCTTCCAGCGTTGAACTCAAAATGAAGGCTGATCTCCAGATTGCGAAGAATAGATACGATCCGGCGGCGGAAGACCGTGCAAGACGGTCATTGAAGAAAGGGTTTGGAGACATACCTCCAAACCCTTTCTTCCGTGGTTGCTCTATCGCTGGCTCGAGCCGCTAGGCTACCGCGATCTGTGCATCGGCCTTGACGCTCACCTCAGCCTGAGCATTGGCAACGACCCGCTTGCGCCAAGGCTTCAACACACCAATCGCCAGAACCGAGGCCAGGATGTTGGCTCCAGCAGCAGCCAAGAACACGCCGTCCCAGTTCCCCGTGCTCTGTTGAAGATAGTTGGCGATCGGCACCAAAAGCGCCGCGGTTCCCTTGGCCGTGTAGAGTAGCCCAGCGTTGGTAGCGGCGAACTTGGAGCCGAATGTATCGGTGCAGGTCGAAGGGAAAAGCGAGTAAATCTCTCCCCATGCGAAGAACACGAAGCCCGACAGGAGAACGAACCACAGCGGATCATGGCCCCAGAGGTACAGCATGTAGATGCCGAAACCTTCCATGGCGAACGCGATGAACATCGTGTTCTCACGCCCGATCTTGTCCGAGACCCAGCCGAAGAAGGGTCGAGTCAGCCCGTTCAGCACTCGGTCGATCGTGGCCGCAAAGGTGATGGCCACCATCGTCACGCCCAGCAGAGTCACTGGCACCTTGTCGACGCCAATATCAGCGGCGATTGGCTTCAGGTTGGCCGTGATCATCAACCCACCGGCGCCAACGATGACGAACATGAAGTACATCAGCCAGAAAATCGGCTGCCGCACCACCTCGGGGGGGGTGTAGTTGCGCCGCGACTGGACGTTGGCCGAGTTGGCGATAACCTCCGGGACCTGCCCCTTGCGCGGAGCGGCAAGGAAGAAGGCCAGTGCGGCCACGATCACACCTTGGCCGATGCCGAAGTTGAGGAAGGCAGCCTGGAAGCCCTTGTCGGCGATCATCCACTGGATGGGCGCGACAGTGAGGGCAGATCCGGCCCCAAAGCCCGCAGCGGTGATACCGGCGGCAAGACCACGCTTGTCAGGAAACCACTTCAGCGCATTGCCCACGCAAGTGCCGTAGACGGCGCCTGCGCCGAGGCCGGCGATGACTTGACCGAGATAGAACATGTTCAGGGTTGAGGCGTAGGCATTGATCACCCAGCCCAAGCCGCAAAGCACGCCGCCGAAGAGGACGACGATCTTTGGACCGTACTTATCAACGAACCAGCCCTCGACCGGCACGAGCCAAGTCTCAAACAGCACAAAGAGGGTGAATGCCCACTGGATGGCAGCTCGATCGAAGCCGAACGTCTTCTGAATTTCCGGAACGAAGAAGGTCCAGCCGTACTGCAGGTTAGCGATCATCACCATGCAGATGACGCCGAGGATAAGCTGCATCCAGCGATAGCTATCTGACACCCTCTTCGGCTGCAACAATTCTCGCGTTGCCATAGATATCTCCTCACCTATGTTATTTATGTGCTTTTTTCATGCCCGCGAACGCATCTTCGAGGCGCTGCGGACAAAGAGTGCGCGTTCGCATTCGAGCTTTCGCCCGATGCGAAGTATATCAAAGTATAGTTGACCGCCTGTCGGCCGGGAGGACTGGCCGGGCACGGACGATCGAGAGCAGCGCGGCACGCGATGCTCAAGCCGAGTTGCTGCCGAAGCTAGTCTCGCCCTTAGCCCATATATTGTATACCAAGATCACCTGTGCCGAGGCCTGCGTCAAGGGCATCGTGCATTTTTTTGCATCCGTCGGGGATTAAATTTAAGGGGCATGGGCTTAGGCAGCATGCGCACTCAGGACGCACCACGCTGTCAGCACTATGATGCCGCTTTGGTCACGCTTCTGGAGGCCACCGGATCGCTGCCCCTCCATCGGCTGGGGATGACATTCCCCCCCAAACTGTTCAGGCCTTGAAACCATCCGGCGTCCGCCGTCTTGCCATCCGCTACGAGCGACGTGCCGGCATTCACTACGCATGCCTTCGCCCCGATCTGCCACACTCAGGTAGAACGGTTTTGTCGCGGCTGAGGAGGAAGCTGGCGAGGATTTCGCCGGAGAGGGTCAGCAGCCGCGGGGCGCGGACGTGCGCGGTGTCCGGCCGGGCCGAGACGATCAGCGCCGCCTCCGCCCCTTCGCCGGGAAGCGGTTCGCTCGGTGCGGCACGAGCAGCGCCATGCCGGCGCCGATCACAGGCCGGCAGTGCCCGGCCGAGGCACCCAGCAGGCGCGGCCTGCGGCAGGAAGCCCGCCAAGACATCGCCGTTGGGCCGCATGGCTGGCGATAGGGGCGTGCCAAGGAACAGCGTCAGGTCGGCGGCGCGGGCCTCGGCAAGACCGTAGGCGGGCTGATGCCCAGCCTTGAACTCGGCCTCGTCCGCGAGCCACCAGCGCAGGTGCGTCAGCAGAGCGAGAGCGCCGAACCGTGTGGCGCACGCGGTCGACACGAGGGCATCGGAGGCAGCGTCGTACTCGTTGCTGGCCTCGACGCTCGGCGTGCCTTCAGGGGCGACCTGAAAGGCGTCGTAGGCAGCGCGATGCCGCGCAATGGCCGCGTGGATCGGATCCTCCGCAGGCATCTGGACATGGATCATCGTTCGGGCTCCGTGAGGGCTCGTTGGGTCGGGAATGGCGGGGAGGGGAGGGACTGGCGGTGTGCGGGCCGCGGGGCGCCTAGCTCGGGGCGTTGCTCACCACGATCCGGGCGAGATGCGCGAGGTTCAGCGTGCCGGCCGTGCCGGGCTCAAAAGCCTCAGCATCCTCGGCGTAGTGCCGGATCAGCGCCTGAAGGCCGGCAACCATCGTTGGGATCAAGGCGTAGAGCGCGGCCACGGCGCGATCGTTCGTCTCGCCAGCCTTGTCAGCGCGCCGAACAGCCTCCGTGTCGTTCTCGTCCAGGCCCTTAAGCGAGGCCGTGAACGCGCGCTCGGTAGAACGGACCGCCGCGATCGCGGCAAAGATTGGCTCGGCGGCGGGGACCAGCGGAGGCGGCAGGCGGCCACTCGGCTGGGCCGCTCCTGTACGAGCGAAGATCTCGCGCAGGTGGCGCCGAGCGAGACGGGCGGCACTCACGGTGCCAATGCTGACGGCGCGGTCCACATCTTCATCATGAAGAGCGACCACTCGGCGGGCCACCTCGTCGTATTCGATGTGCGCGAGCGGCATCGGCCGCCGCGCTGCAAGGGCGATCCCGGCACGGCGCCGCGAATGTTCAGCCTGGAGATCGACATGCGTACCGGCCAGGCGCGCTTCGGCGACCGAACCGGCCCACAAGGCCAGCATGTCCGCGCACCTCGCCCCATCCCAACATCCGGCTATGCGGTCCGCGAGCGATTAACCTGCCACGTCTATGCTCCGTCGGATCACTGGACGGACAGCCACACCATGCCGCGGCCGAATAAGACCGACCTCGACAACTTAGTTCTGAGCAATCGGGCAGCATCGCGCGTCCTCAATCCCCGCGGCACCGTCCGGGCCCCTGCTACGCAGGACACAGACAGTCCGAGAAAACAGAAGAAAAGGGACCTGGCCGTTATCCTGTGGGCAGCTCAAGTGCTCGTCGTTGTAGGCTGCTTTTGGGCGGTTGATCGTTTCTTCTTGAACAGCAGGGTTTATATCACTCTCGAGCATAAAATTAAGAGCGGCAACGAAGCCCTGCAGAAACTGACTCAGAAGGTGGCGCCTTGAACGGCAACGTAAGCAGCCTGCCTTTGGACGAGGACGACACTGTGCCCCTCAAACGATGGGTAGGAGAGCGCGTGCTCGCCATCGGCGCTGTCGCGGCTTTGTCAATCTTTCTGTTCGGGCCAATCGATGACCTGACGCCGATCGGCCAGCTCGTCTTTTCCCTGGCCTGCGGTGCAGCGCTGATAGGTCTGCTGCGGTACGTATCTGCTGCCGTTTAAGGTCGAAGCAACCGAGCCGCGCCACAAGGCCGGCATGTCAGCGCACCTCGCCCCTCTCCCGACCTCCGACCTCCGACCTCTACACTTGGCGTTCCGGCGTCGAACGCCTTAGCCCAACGAAGAGTCCCTGCCCCGGCCTCTACGGCGAGCAGTGGCAGAAGGCGCACGCCAACATGCTCGACTTCCTGGAGCGGTTCGGGGCCTAGGCGGTGGATCTCGGTCGGACCGACCTCGACCTGTTCAGCGTGCACGCCCAGCACGGCACGATCCGCTCGGACTACTGCGGCGCACTGGTGATCACCGCTCGGCCGGCCGAGACCATCGGCGCCGACCGCATCGGGTTCGGGAACCTCACCTACTACTGGATGCAGGTCTGGATGCAGGTCGGCCCCCCCACCCGCGCCTGCGCGGCATTCCGATCTGGGCGTTCAAGGGGTGAACGGGCTCATTCGCTAGCTCCAACGCTGGCAATGATCTCGATCTCGTTCAGCTCTTCCGGCACCTCATGCTGAGGCGTCACCAAGATCTTTGTGGCTCTGAGACCGCGTCGAGGCCGGCTTTCCCGGCGTGCAATTTCGAGGTTGATAGCCGTTGTGACGAATTCGAGCGGCTCTTCACCGTGCCTCAATACGGATTTAAGTGCCGCCAATTCGGCTGGTGTGAGTGAGATTTTGCTTTTTACCACGATTGCTCCCCGGATCAGCGCCTAGCGTATCCGCCCAGGGGTACAGCAAGTCTCAATCCGCCTTCATCGCCCCCCCCGAAATTGCCTCATCACGCCCACGCGACTCTGTCAAACACAATACGTCGCCGCACTCGATATTTCATCATCGTATGACGAGCGGCCCCGCTCATAGCGAATGTTAATGTAATTCACTTGCGGTTGGGCTGGCCGGTTTGCGGATTAGAGCCAGGAAGCACGGGCCATTACCGAGAGAAGGCGCTATCCTCACGCCATGGCTGACCAGAAGACCACGGGCACCCTCCGCAAGGCCGCCGAAATTACCGACGACGAGATCAACGCCGCGGTCGATGCGGTGCTCGCGAAGCCGAAGACCGCCTCCTACCCGATCGGCGGCTACCTGCTCGACCTCGCCGCGGCGGTCGAGGCGCACGAGCCCTCCGCGAAGCCTCTGGCCGATCCGGAAGCCAAGCCCCGCTGGCGGCGTACCATGGCGCGGACCGCGATCTTGATGGGCCGACCAATGAGGATCGAATAACTCAGATCGGAGCCAGACACATAGGCGGTAGCTCAGAAGGATTATTGCCGCCGGTGGCCTTCCGCATAGTCTTGGAGCTATGCGGGTGTAATACCTGACGACTCAGTGCCCTCTTGGACGACGGTCGGACAGCGCAATCTCACTCGCTCCAAATCGCCAGCTGCAAGGCCAGACATGCTCCCGAGGACACAGGCTCCGACTGGCCTTTTGAGCCGGGATTTGTGGGGAATTCGAGCAATTGAGACGTCCCTTGATCACGTTCGATCTGGAATAAGCGTTCGGACGATCACCGACAGCGGCGAATGGGACGCTGCGATTTGGGCGCACCCGCGCGGCAATATATTCGCTTCGTGGCTCTGGGGCGAATACAAGAGCCGTACAGGCTGGAAGGTCCACAGACTTGCCATACTCGACGGAGCCGACGATATTCTCGCTTTGGCCCAGTACCATGAGCGGACGCGCGGTCCGGTCCGAATTGTGCGGATACAGGGTGGACCACTGCTAACTCATAAAGGCGCGCGACGCGCCGAACGATGCCTGCAAGCCTGCTTCAGCCATCTCAGGCTGAGCCGCTTCGACGTCGTGCTAATCGACTTCGAGCGTTCTCAGTGCTCAGCCGCTACGAGTGCTGTTCTAGCACAGGGCTTCACTCCCGTAGTTACGCCGATTCGGCACACAATTGACGTTGATCTGACTGTCGGCCTGAGGGGCATCGAAGGGCAAATGGAGTCGCGTTGGAGAAAGGTGCTCCGTCGCGTCGAGCGGACGCCGAGTTTGTCCGCACGCTTTGTTGAGGATGTGGAGGAGCGGCTTGCCTGCTTCGACGCCTTCAGTGTTCTCTACTCCGAGCTGAAAAAGCAGCGTGGCTTTTCCAACTCCTTTGACTGCGCAGCTTATCGGGACCTCGCGGCGCGCGATCCTCGTCACCTCTTTGTTGAGGTGCGAGATCGGGGCGAGCTCGTCCTGATCCGCATAGCTCATCTCACGGCGGAGCGTTGTACTGATTTCTTCACGGCCTCTACCGATCGGGCGCGGGCAAGTGGTGCGGCGACGCTGGCAATCTGGCGGCTAATTGAACGCGCCTCTGCCGCGGGGTGCAAGGTATTCGATCATGGCGGCATCGATCCCGCCGCA
>NZ_LSIX01000015.1:0-10272 GCF_001556475.1 Methylobacterium sp. CCH5-D2
CTCTGACTCCTCTAGTCCTGGTTCGAATCCAGGTCCCCCAGCCACCTGATTTCCTTACGTTTTTCCCAACTCAACCCTAGAACAGACAGAGACGGTTGGACGCTCAGTTGGGAACTTTCGTTCTCGCTTCGAGCTTCCGGATCGCGCTCTCGGCCAAGGCCGGATCGCGGTTGAGGTAGTGGGCATCGAGGATCGAGCGCACGTCCCGGAGGGCGTGGCCCGTGATCGTCGCGATCTCCGCCTCGGTGCAGCCTGCGAGCGCTAGCCGCGTCACGGCCGTGCCCCGCAGGTCGTTGAACGTCACGCCCGTCACGCCGGCCTTGGCGCAGGCCTTCCGCCACGAGGCGTGGAAGCCGTCCGAGGTCCAGGCCTTGCCCTCCATCGTTGCCAGCACGGTCGGATGCCGCTCGGCCGCGTCGAGCGCGGCCTTGAGCGGCGTGCCCACCGGGATCACCACCCGGGCGCCGGTCTTCGACTGTTGCAAGCGGATGCGGGCGCCGTCGTAGGCGTGCCACGTCAGCCGCAGCAGGTCGCCCTGGCGCTGGCCGGTCCAGAGCGCCAGGATCAGGGCGAGATGCAGGTGCGGCGGCGCCTTGGCCAGGAAGGCCGCCTCGTCCGCCGCGCTCCACACCTTCTCGGCCCGGGTGCCCCGGTAGAGCCGGCCGCCCTTCTCGCAGGGGTTCACCTCGATCAGCCCGCGCTTGACCGACCACGACAGGATGCGGGCGAGCACGGTCCAGGCGTAATCGGCCTGCCGGCGAGAGCGCTGCGCGAGGCGGTCCCGCCATTCCAGAAACTCGGCCCGCGCCCGCTTGTCGGCGAGCGCGGCGATCGGGAAGTCCGCGAACTCCGATTCGATGATCCGGATCTGCCGCACGTAGTCGGCGCGGGTCTGCTCACTGAGACCGGAGCGGAAATCCTCGCTCGCCTGATAGCCCTGCATCAGGGACAACAGCACGCCGCGGGTCTGGGGGCGTCTAGACGCCACCGCCGCGTGGTAGGAGGCCAGGAATTCTGGGGTGCCGGGCTCGCCGTCGAGCCGCGGGCCGCCCTTCCAGGCGTAACGATACGTGACGGTCGAGCCGTCCGCGAGCCGCTTCCGGACGGTGTTGAGGCCTTTAAGGCGCACGCGCACGGCCGGCCTTCCATGCGTCGAACGCGCCTGCGGGCTCGGCCGCCGGCTTCTCCTCGAAGCTCAGCACGATCCGGCCCTCGGCCGAGACCTCGACTTGGGTCGGCTTCATCCCGGCCGCGAGCGCGCCCTTGAGGGCGCGGGCTACGTCGGCCTGACGGAAGGCTTGCCGGCGGGAGGACATGGGTTGACGAACCGGGTGCAACAGGACGGATACGCGCCAGCGCGCGGCGCCGGCAGAGAAAACAGGTGCGGCCTCTCCCGATTGACCTCATCGTTCCCTTCGCGGGCGAGGATCGGGATTTCCGTTGTCGGACGGGCCGCGGCGCCCTCACATGCGCCCGCGAAGCTGGGGGCGTCCTACTGGACGAAGCCGTTGAGGCGGACGCGCACCGTCGCCGCGCTGCCGATCGCGGCCTCGGCGGCGGCGCCGACATAGGGGTTGCTGCCGGGGGTGGTGGTGATCACCTTGGCCGCGTCGTCCCAGTAGAGGCGCGCGCCGTAGCCGGGCGTGTCGCCCGCCTTCTTCGGAAGGTCGTAGACGCCGCGGGTCGCGATCTCGAGGGGGCGGCCCGTCGAGGTCGCGAAGGCGGCGACGCCGAACAGCGCACCGACCAGCACGCCGTTGCCGGAGAGCACCGGGTAGGGCGCCGGGACGCTCATCATGTTCCCGTCCTGGATGAAGTTCTTCACGGTCAGAGGCCTTTCGAGGAGCCGAGGCGGACGGTCGTGACCCGACCGCCCCGGAGCTGGATGATCCGGCGCTCGATGTCGGCGATGGTCGCCTCCATCTCGGGGCCGGGCTGGTAGAAGACTTCGCGGTTGTCCGCGAAGCGCACCTTGCTCGCGCCCCCGGCGCGGATCTCGCGCAGCTCAGCGAGCTGCGCTTCGAGGGCTTCGACCGTCTCGGCCATCACTTGTTGCCGGGGTTCCGATACCAGCCGCGGTGGTCCACGAAGCCGGCACCGAAATCGAGCCGCACCCGCCAGCGCACGCCGTCGACCACGAAGCCGATCTCGGAGGTGATCTGCGGGCCGGCCTCGCCTTCGAGGTAGGCGTATTCGAGCCCGTCGACCTCGGCCGTGTCGGCGACGAGGTGCCAGGACCCATCATCGATGCGGGGGTCGACCACGACGGACAGGAAGGCGAAGGCATTGCCGTCGCCGATCTTGGTCGCCTGCACCTGCGTGACGGCCTGCTCGGCCTCGGTCTCCCGGTCGGCGCCGACCAGCAGGTACTTCGGCGTCACGCTGACCAGCTCGCCCTGCAGGCCCGCCTGCAGACGCATCGCCTTCCGCGCGGCCGAGAGTGCGGCCGGCGTGATCGCGGTCCCGGTAGCGGCGAGGTTGCCCCGGGCGGCCGTGAACAGCGGGTTGCCATCCGCCATCGCCGGGTTGGACAGCAACAGCTTGACCAGGGTGCTCGCCTCGAACTGCGCGGAGGCGATGCCGAGCCGGCGGCTCATGTCGCTGAGGGCGCCGAGGTCGTCGTTGACCAGCGCCTGCCGGGTCACGCCGATGATGCGGCCGAAGGTGCTCAGCCCGTAGCTCTCCTGCGCCTCGGCCATCGCGCCGGCCTTGAACTCGCCGTGCTCGTTCACCGGCAGCAGCTCGGGCGCGGCCGAGAACTGAATGCGATGCTTGGCCCGGAAGTCGCGCGCGGTGCTCTGGCGGCCGAGCCGCTTCACCCCCGCCGGGGCTGCCGCGTAGGCCTCGCGCAGGGTCCGGTTGACCGTCTCGCCCAGCAGCAGCGGGAAATCCGAGGTGGATTGCAGCGCCCGGGTGATGACGGCATCGGGCGTTCCGGTGGCCGTGACGCCGCGGTTGCGCAGGCAGGTGCGGGCATACTCGCCCATCGTCAGGCCGACGTAGGAGCGCACTAGCTCGGACGAGGGGGCGTGGTTCGGCCGCATCCGCATCGACAGGGCCTCGCCCATCGCGCGGGCGTGGATCTCCGGGTCCGCGTGGTCGGCCACGACCGTCACGGTCCGCACGCCGGCAGCGGCGGCCGAGCGGGTCTGCATCTCCGCGAAGGCGGCGGCGCGGGCCGCCTCGACGGTGGCGCCCGCATCGATCTGGGAATCGACCCAGCTCTGCGGGAGCTGGGCGGCCTGCGCCATCGAGCGGATCTGCACGTTGATCGCGCCGCGCTCGTTCGCCACCGGAGCGGGCGGCGTCAGGACGGCGGGCAGCGGGGCCGGCTGAGGCGCCGGAGCGGGGGTCTGGGTCGGCTCCAAGGGGGTACTCCTAACGCGTGCCGCCGGGTCGGCCGGGATGACCACCAGCGAGGCCTCAAGTAGATCGAAGGAAACCGCGACCTTCTCGCGGACCCTCGTCTCCGGATTGGTCCGCTCGGACCAGCTCTTGACCGCATAGCCGATGGACACTTCGGGGAAGTGCCCGTCCGAGAACTCGGCGGCGATGCGCTGTGACTTCGGGTTGTGGCGCGACAGCACGGCCCGGCCGCGCAGCTCGGCGCCCACGGTGCGGATCTGATCGACGTAGCCGAGCTTGTCGTCCAGGCTGGCGCGGGCATGGCCGTCGAGGAGCGGCACCCGGTCGGGATACCGCTGCGCCCCGAGAGACAGGCTCTCGACGTAGGCGCCGCGCGCATCCTGCCGGGCGACACCGGAGCCGGCGGACAGCACGACCTCGAAGGTCCAGGCCTCGGCGTCCCAGGTCGAGCCGGCCGAGGCGGCGCGGGTGAGGATCGGGTTCTCCACGTTCACGCGGCGGCTCCGGGCTGGGGTTGCGGCAGGGCCGGCCGGGCGGCGAAATCGAGGCCCAGCGCGGCCGAGGCCTTGCGGTCCTCGGCGATCTCCCGGTCCAGCTCCTCCACGTCGTAGCCGCGGGCGGCGACCGCCTGGCGGCGGCTCATCAGGCCCGCGCCGATCGCGGCGATCTCAGCCTCCACGTCGGCCTTGGGATCGACCCAATCCGAGCGGGGCGGGATCGAGCGCGAGCCGAGATAGGCCGCCGCGTTCGCCTCGAAGTCCGGGGCGCCGATCCGGCCCGACAGGATCTCGGCGAGGACGAAGCGGCGCCACACAGGCCGGCAGAGCTGGAACACGACGAGCTGGTGTTGCAGCGCCTCGGCCCGGCGCTGGAACTTGAGCCGGTCGTCGCGCATCGAGGAGAAGTTCGCGTCGGAGATGTCTCCGGTGAGTGCCGAGTAGGGCACTCCGAGGCCGGCCGCGATCTCCCGCAGGGTGACGGTCAGGTAGGCGATGGCCTCGGCGCCGATCGCGGCCGGGTCGGAGAAGCGGATGTCCTGGCCCGGCCGGAGCACCTTCAGGGTGCCCGGTTCGAGCCCGCCGTCGAGGGCGCCGTCGCCGTCCTTCTCGCCCTCGAAGCCGCCGGCCTCGCCGGTCGGATCCACGATGAAGCCGGTGAGCAGAGCGCTGATCTTCTGGCGCATGAGCTGCGCGTCGGAGGCCGCGTCGAAGTCGGCGAGCCGCAGCAGGATCGGGGCGAACCACGACACGCCGCGGACCTGCCCCGGCGTCTCCGGCCGGAACAGGTGAATCACGTCCTCGGCCGGGACGCGGATCATCTCCAGGCTCTGGCCGAGCGGCAGGCCCGGCCGCTCCCGGAACAGGTGGTAGGCCGCCCGGCGGCCGGAGGCGTCGAACTCGATACCGGCGACGATGCGCGAGCCGCCCGGCAGGTCGACGTGGTAGGCGCCGTTGATCTGCTCGGGGTCGAGCATCCGGAGGCGCAGCCGGCCGATGCTGTCATGCAGCATCAGGGCGAAGCACTCGCCGTCGACCACGAGGCGGTGGGCGGCCAGCGCGCAGAGGCCGTGCCAGTCGAGGAGGCCGTCGCTGTCCGCCTCCTCGGTCCAGGCATCGAAGGCGAGGTTGAGGGTCGAGCGGGTCGCGGGGTCGGGATGTACGCTCTGGGTGGTGATCCCGGAGCCGATCAGCGCGGAGACCCAGGCGTCGGTGCCGGCGCGGGCGTGGCCGTTGTTCGCCGCGAGGTAGCGGGCTCGGCGGGCGAGCGGCACCCGGGCGGCGAGGCCAGCGGCGAGCGGCAGCGGCATCTCCCCGACGCCGCGCAGGCGCCGCCCGCCGGCCGCGCCGTCGTAGGAGCGAGTCTGCAGGGCGGTGAGCCCGAGGGCGCGGGCGAAGCCGGCGGGGAAGAGGCTGGCGAGGCGGGCGAGCATCAGGCGCCGTCGCGGTAGAAGCCGCGCTCGCGCACGATGTAGTGCACGGCACGGTAAATCTCGGCGCAGTCTACGACCGCTGCGACCTCAAGATCCGAGTTCTCCATCCACAGCTCGGCGAAGGTCGCCTTGTGATCCGTCCACTTGATCGTTTGCGGAATACCTGAACGCGGCAGACCGGCACGAACGATCGCGATCGAGGCGAAGTCCTTGCCACGTGCACGCATCCAAAAGGCATCTCGGATGTGGTTCGAGATGCCAACCGCGTCGTCCGGGGAGAAGCCCATCTGGCCGAGCTTGGCGACGGTACGGGCTTGGCAGAGATCCACGAACGAGAACCACGTCCAGCGGACGGTTTCACCATCGCGACGGTTCTCGGGCTTCGTCTCCGGGAACAGTCCGGAGCGGGTGCGGCGGGTGCGCAGGATGCCGCCGTCCCAGCCGGTGACGGCGCACACGACCTCGGCACGGAATTGGGGGAGTAGCTCGTCCATACCGCGCAAGCTGCACGGATGAAACCGTTCGGTCAACATCGTGCAGCTTGCGCGGTCGAGCATGGTTACTAGGCCGTTGCCATCGTCTCAGGGCAGAGGGTGAGGTTTGCGACGTCGGACGTCTGCGCGATCAGCAAAAGCTCGCCGATGAACACGTCTAGATATTCATCGATATCCAGAGCCCAATTCAGGCACCTGCGAAGATGTTGCGCCTTGACTGAAATACCATCCAAGGTATTTGGTGGCGTCAGCTCGATTTCGCGTTCGATACGCGTGACCTCGCTTCCCAATTTATCTGCTTCCTCGGACGCGACGGCGTACCCACTCGCCCTTCTTGCTTCCGCAGTCTCGTGCCGCCAGCGATCGAATGCCGTCACGATCTCGTCAGCACGGACCTGAGCCTCGGCCCACGGCACGCGGCGCGTGATGGTCTGAGCGTCGCGAGGAAGGTTGACGCCCGGTGGAACGGGCTGGGTCTCGTCGCGGGTCCGCGGCTTGCGCAAGGCGATCGAGGCATTGCCGGCATCCGGGTAGAACCAGAGCGTGCCGTCGCCGCGGCGGGTGGCATACCCTCCGAGGCCCAAGGCGTGATCGCTCTCGCGCAGGAAGAGTGCCGCGGGTGCCTCAGGCACGCCGATGAGGTGCAGGGCTTGAGCTTGAGCTGAGGCGATGTCGTAGGCGACATGGGCCAAGGCGCGCTGACGCTCCAAGTCCAGCAACTTCCTGTCGGGATGGATCTTCGGGCAGTGAGCCGCGAACGGGGCTACGGCGATACCTCCGAGGAGGGCGCGGCGGTTGGTGGTCGAGGTCTTGGCGTGCGCCATCGCGCGCGCCGTGATAGGGTTCACGGATGCCATGGTGATTCTCCTGAAATCACTGGTGGTGTCAGGCCCTCGCGAGCGTTCCCGCGCTCTCGGGGGCCGAATTGTTTTCGCGGCGAACCGAAGTATCCGCGAGTGCCTTTTCTAGCAGCAAGATAATCTCGCTGTTCATAGAACGTCTATTTTCAATCGCTCGCGCTTTGATCGCCGGCCTCATACCCTCCGGCATGCGAAGCATAAGCTTGTCCGCTCTATCGCTCGGAAACATCACTCCCTCATAGGTGCGAGTCGCATCCATATGGTTACGGCTCGACACCGATGGCGTCAAGTCGCACCTATTGGAAAAGTCAGTGCGACTCGACATCACTCCCTCATGACGAGCGACGAGCATCACCCAAGCGATTTGGCCGACCGGTTCCAGGTTCGGATGCCGCCGGGCATGCGGGAGCGCATCGCAGATGAGGCCAGGGCCAATAACCGTTCGATGAACGCGGAAATCGTCGCACGGCTACAGCAGAGCTTATCCGGCGGATCTATGACATTTGACAAGGACATTGTTCGGGAAATAGCAGCTGAAACTGCGAAACACATCGCCTTTGAGATCCGGGATAACTTTGACGCGACTTCATTCCGCATCGTTGAGGTCGACGGCCGCCGCGCTCTTGTCCCCAACAAACCAGAAGATAGCACCGATGACTGACCGGAACATCCCGAAACCGTTAGTTGGCGATGATGACTACGCAATGCTGTCCGAGTTTTCTCGGAAGCTTCATGAGATACGAGACGATATCGAGGCACATCAAAGTGCAGCTCGACTGCCCGAAGTTCTCGATCTTTGCCGCAGAGCGCGCGGGATCACAGATCGACGGTACGGCAACGTCATCGAACAAATCGGGCGAGTGCAAGACGCGGTTGCGGTTATGAAGAAAACCAGCTCGACAGGCGATCTTTACACGGCAGTGACCCGCGTCCAATCTGCGCTGGATATTCACCAGATCTACCATCAGCGGCAAAGCGAAGATTTCACCTAAGCTGGCGGCTCGAAGGTGTGTGCGTGACGCAAGCGTTCCGGCCCTCAAAGGTATGGTCATGATGACCATCCCCCGAACGCGCTCCCCGAGGGCATCTACCGGTTCATCCACGAGGACCGAATCGTCCGCTGCCGCTGGGCCGGCACCGGGTTTTCCCCCACTTTGGGGAGAACCGGCAGGGCCGCGATCCGCTTGGCCTCGTCCCCCAGGCGGAAGCCCCGGGCCGTGACCGCGCAGAGCGCCGCGTAGGCGTAGACCCGGCAGTCCAGGGCCTCGTTGCGCAGCGCCGGATCCTTGCGCCACTCGCGGATGGCCACACCCTTGCGCCACGTCCGCACGATGCGCTCGGCGCCGAGCTGGCGGAAGTAGTCGAGGTCGCGGCCAACCGGGAAGTGGCAGTAACCAGGTCCTGGCTCGGCGAGGCGCAGGCGGGCCGTCACGGTCTCCTTGCCGGCGTCCACGCCGACGATGAAGGGGGTGTAGACCTTCTCCCGCACCCGCGGCGGCCGGCGCGGCCAGACCGGGATGCCGGGCCCGCCGCGGCCCTTGATGCCCCAAACGCCGCGGCCGGCCCGCTCCCGGGCGTAGGCGTAGACCGTCTGCGTGTGGTGGCCGCCGGTATCGATGCACACGCCCCGGATGTGCATCGGCCCGGCGCGCGGGTGCTCGAAGCGGCGCAGCAGCTCGGCGTCGAGGGTGCGCCAGACCTCGGGCTTGGCCGGGTCGCCCCACAGCTCGTCGTAGCTGATCGACCACGATTCCTCGCCCGCCCCCCAGGCGACGACTTCCAGCGCGAGGCGGTCGCCCTGCACGTCGACGCCGGCCGTGAGGCAGACCACCCACTCGGGCAGGCCCTCGCCCCACTCCTCGAGGCGGGCCAGGAAGGACGCCGCCTCGATCGCCTCGGCGTCGCGATCCTCGAAGGGCTCGCCGAGCTTGGTGTTGGTCCAGGGCCGGAGCCGCAGCGGGTCCCTGGCGACGGTGACGAACTCGGCCGCGATCTCGCCCCAGCTCTCGAAGGGCGAGTAGAGCGCCGAGAGGTGGAACCCGGCGGTGCGCCCGTCGCCCGGGGCGGTGGCGCGCCACTCGCCGGCCGCGAGCATCCCGGGCTTGTGGTACTCCTCGGCGACGCCCCCGCAATCGGCCTCGGCGCAGACGTAGTGCGCCTTGCGCGGCTCACCCTCGGGCCAGCGGATGCCGGACCAGCGGAGGGGCTGCATCGCCCCGCAGGCCGGGCACGGCACGAAGAACCGGCGCTGATCGCTCTCCGCGTAGGCCTTCTCGATGCGCGAGCTGCCGGCGTCGGTCGGGGTCGAGATCAGCATGATCTTGCGCCGGCCGCGGAACGTCACGGTGCGCTGGATCGCCAGCGCCACCGGATCGCCCTCGCCGTCCGCGTCGGCTGGGAAGGCGTCGACCTCATCGAGGACGAGATAGCGCACCGGGAGCGAGCGCAGGCCCGTGGCCGAGTTCGCGCCGGTCATCACCAGCACGCCGCCCGTGAACTCCTTCTGGGTCACGGTGTTGCCGGGATCCTTGGCGCGGGCCGGCGCGATCTTGGCGCGCAGCGCCGGGGTGCCGTCGATCAGCGGCTCGATGCGGGTGCGCGAGTTCCGGCGCACCATGTCGCCGGTCGGCCACACGGTCATGATCGTGCCGGGGGCGTGGGCGATCCAGTAGCCGACGGCGTTCAGGCCCGCTTCCGTGCCGCCGGTCTGCGCGCCCTTCATGAACACGACGCGCTCGATCGGCGAGGCCGTCGAGAGGGCGTCCATGATCTCCCGGAGGTAGGGCACCCGGGCGGTCCGCCACGGGCCGGGCTCGGCGTTGGTGGTCGGGAGCACCCGGTGCGTGTCCGCCCAGGCGCTGACGGTGAGCTGGGGCTCCGGGCGCAGGCCCCGGCACCACGCCTCCTGCACGAGGCGCACGGTCTCGTCGTAGAGGTCGCTCATCGGGGCAGTTCCAGCGTCATGGCGGCCAGCGTGACCAGGTGGTCGCGCACCTCCCGGTCGAGGATGGCGGTGATCGCCTGAAGGTCGGCGCCCGTGCCGGCGGCGATGGCGGGCGCGGCCCGGTTCACCCAGCCGATGAGGGCGTCGCGCTCGGCGCGGGCGCGGGCCTCGATCACCCGGAGCGTGGCCCGCTTGTCGAGATGGCGTTGCGCGAGCCTGGATGCCTTCAGGGCGGCGATCTCTGCCTCGGCGCTGTCCCGCTTCGCTTTCGGGCTGAAGAAGCCCCCTGCGGGGCCGCCGGGACCATTCTCAGGGCCGTGGGCCGGCGGGGTGGGGCGGCGGCGGTTCGGATCGACGTTGCGCTCGATCCAGTCCCGGCCGCGGGCGACGTGGATGCGGCCGTTCGGCTCGACGGGCAGGCCTGCCCGGATGAGCTGGCTGATCCGACCCTGCGTGACGCCGACCGCCTCGGCGAACCCCTTCTTGGACAGGGTGGCGGTGGCCGGGTCGAAGGGCTGGGGGGCGAACAGTCCCTGTTCTGCATGCATGGGTCGGGCCTACTCAACTCGAAACTTTAGGATCTAAACTGGCCTCAAGTAGTGAAATGCCGGGGCCTACCGCCCGCAGAGGGGGAGCGCGGGAGGGACCCGTGCCGGACGTCGCGGCAGGGAGGGGTGG
>NZ_LSIX01000158.1:0-4197 GCF_001556475.1 Methylobacterium sp. CCH5-D2
GTAGAGTTCTCATCCCTCACCCCAACCCTCTCCCGCACGGGAGAGGGGGCGCGTTGCGGTTCGGGTGCGATCCGAAGCAGATTGCCCGTCTTATGCGATCGACCTGCCCGAGGAGGGGGAGGGAGAGCGCAGGAGCTTCCGCCCGCGATACTGAGACACGGCCCCCTGCTAATGCGCGAAGGCCAGCAGGATCGCCGGGACCACGGCGAGGCCGAGCGGCAGCGCCAGCAGCGCCGCCGGGCGCAGCCAGGCCGGGCGGTAGCTCAGCACCAGCACCACCAGCAGCGCGCCGCCGGTGAGCGCGCCGATCCACTGGACGGGCCCGAAGTTCAGGCCCTCCCAGGCGACGGCCCCGGCGAGCGAGAGCGCGAGCAGCGCCCAGCCCGCGGCGCGCAGCGGCAGCACCCGGCCGGCCGGCACGCGGCCGGCGAGCGCCTCGCGGTGATGGCGGTCGAGGCTGAGCGCCAGCGCCGCGAACCCGGCGAAGCAGAGGGTGACGTTCAGGACGACGACGAGCGGCGTCATGCGCGCAGGGCCTCCTCACCGGTCATGCCGCGGACCGGCCGCCGCAGCGGCGCGCCTGCCCGGGCGGCGGCCTTGCGGGCCGCGAAGACGAAGCCCAGCCCGAGGGCCAGCATCCACAGATCGAAGCCGAGGAAGCGCAGCGCGCCGCCGGGCTGGCTGAGCCCCCCGGTCAGGGCGGCGACCGGCGGCACCGCGAGGTAGAGCGCGCCGACGAGCCCGAGCGCCTGCGTCCAGGCGCGCGGCCCCGGCCGCAGGACGGCGTAGAGGGCGACGAGGACCCAGACACCGAAGAAGGCGCCGACCTCGAAGGACGCCCGCTCGGAGAGGCCCACCGGCAGCAGGCGGTTCGCCAGGAAGTAGGCGGCGATCCCCGCGGGCAGGCCCGCGATCGTGCCGAGGTTGAGCGCGCGCACCAGAAGCAGGCCGAAGCCGGCGGGCGCCGCGCCCTTCGGCGCCCGCGCCACCGCCCAGAGCACGAGGCCGGTCGCGACCGTCGCGGCGCCCATCAGGCCGCAGAGGACGAGCAGGAGCCGCAGCACAGGCCCGGCGAAGTGCCCCATATGCAGGCCCGCCATCACGGTGCCGGTGCCGGTCGCAGGCCCGACCGCGCCGTTGGTGCCGAGCACCGCGCCGGTCTGCCCGTCGAAGGCGATCTGCGCGTGGTGGTGCGAGAGGCCGTGCGGCTCCTCGAAGATCGCCACCACGGCGGCGTTGACGTCGCCGGGGTTCCAGACCGAGAGGCCTTCCGGCACCTCGCCCCCGCGCGCCATCGCGGCCGCGACGATGGGGCCGAGCGGCGCCAGCGTGCCGGGCCGGCCCGCCGTCCAGCGCAGCTCCGGCATCAGGCCGGCCTCCACGAAGTAGCGGATCTCGTCGCCCTTGTAGGCGGTGCGCACGCCCCAGGGCATGTAGAGCGTCGCCAGCAGGGTGAGGCCCGTATAGGCGATCATCAGGTGGAAGGGCAGGCCGAGGACGCCCGCGACGTTGTGGGCATCGAGCCAGCCGCGCTGGGCGGATTTCGCGCCCCGCCTGAAGGTGAAGAAGTCGGCGAAGATGCGCCGGTGCGTGACGATGCCGGAGATTAGCGCCACCAGCATCACCAGGGTGCAGGCCCCGACGATCCAGCGCCCGAGTGTCGGCGGCATGCTCAACTCGTAGTGGAAGCGATAGAGGAAGTCGCCGCCCCGCGTCTCGCGCGCACGTGTCGGCTCGCCCGTCGCCGGATCGAGCAGGGCCTCGTGGAACGGCCCCTCCATGCTCTTCCACCACATCACGGAGATCGCGGGCTTCTCCGGGGTCGGCAGGGCGATGAACCAGCCCATCGCGTCCGGCATCTGGCGCCGCAGATAGGCGGCCCCCAGGTCCGCAGCCCGGCCCGGATCGGCCTCGATCGCCACGAGTTCCGGCCGCATCCACTGCGTGATCCCGGCGCGGTAGAAGCTCGCCGTGCCGGTGACGAAGACCGCGAACAGCACCCAGCCGACCACGAGGCCGGACCACGCGTGCAGCCACGCCATCGCGTGCCGGAAGCCCTGCCGCATCGCCGCCTCAGCCCGCGAAGGCGCCGGCGAGCCAGAGCCCGCCCGCGAGCGGGGCGGCGAGCCCGAGGACGAGCGCTGCGGCCCGCGCCAGGGAGCGCGCGGCGAAGACCGCCACCACGACCGCGACCATGACGGCGAAGCTCAGGAGCGTCGCCGTGGTCACGGCCTCCGAGCGCGGCATCGGCAGGACCAGGGCGAAGAGCCCGGTCGCCAGGGCCGCGACCGCGTAGCCGCCGAGCGCCGCGAGCAGCACCCGGCCGAGGACGGCCGCGCGGTAGGCCGGCGTGGGCGCCGTGCGGGCGCTCACGGCGCGCGGGCCGGGGCGGGGCACCGGAGGGCGCCGGAAGGACGAGCGGACGACATGGGCCGAGCTACCAAGCGTGCGACCGCGCGCGCAACAGCTATGTTTCGGAACGATTCCAATCCCGCCGGCATCGCGGGCGGCGACGACTTGAACGGAGCCCTCGCTCGACTGCGGAAACACTTCGCCGCGATGTTCGGGCGGATGAAGCGGGCCGCGCGCCGCGGCCTCGACCCGTCCGGCGGCGCGAACCATCCATAGATTCAACCTGAGATAGAAACAGGCCGGGCGGCGCTGAGACTTAACTCCTGCGAAAGGCGGAGGCAGCACTCTCCGACGTCAAGTCGCGGCCCTGGACGAAGGTGATAGCTTTCGCGAGGGGCGCGGATCTCGGCACCGATCCCGCTCACCCGGGGGACCGTGCCACCAGGGGGAAGGCGGGGTCGCGGACGGTTCTCGGGTGCAGGTCGATGCCGCGTCCACGATCCGTCGTGGGCCGGCATGCCCGGTCCCGTCGCCGTCCCGGCCGGTCAGGAACGCGTTATGGATGCGCTTCTCGTCGATGACAGTTCGACCAGCCGCATGCGGCTGCGGGAGATGCTGGAAGCCGAGCCCGGCGTCACGGTGGATGCCCACGCCGATCCGGTCGCGGCCCTGATCGAGGCGCAGATGCGCGCCTTCGACCTCGTGCTGATCGATTACCACATGCCCGAGATGACCGGCGTCGCCTTCATCGAGCGGATCCGCACGATCCCGCACTACGCCCAGGTGCCGGTGGTGATGATCACCAGCGACGTCTGCGACGCGGCGCGGCTGGCCGCCCTCGAGGCCGGGGCGACCGACTTCCTCGCCAAGCGCACGACCGGCGTGGAGCTGCGCGCGCGCCTGCGCAATTTCGTGCGGCTGGCCGGCGCGGTGCGCCGCCTCGCCGAGCAGGCCGCCGTCCTCGACGGCGCGGCGGAGGCCGCCATGCGGCACATGCACGAGCGGGAGGAGGAGATCATCTTCCGCCTCTCGCTCGCGGTCGAGTACCGCGACAACGACACCGGCGACCACACTTGGCGGGTCGCCCGCTACAGCGAGCTGATGGCCGAGGCGCTGGGCCTCGCCCCCGAGATGTGCCGCCGCCTCTACCTCGCCGCGCCGCTGCACGACGTCGGCAAGGTGGCGGTCCCGGACGGGATCCTGCTGAAGCCCGGCAAGCTCGACCCGGAGGAGTTCGCGCTGATCCGCACCCACGCGGAGATCGGCCGGCGCATCCTGGGCGGCAGCGAGTCCGAGCTGATCCGCCTCGCCGCCGAGATCGCGGGGGCGCACCACGAGCGCTGGGACGGGAGCGGCTATCCCAACGGGCTCGCCGGCGAGGCGATCCCGCTCGCGGCCCGGATCGTGGCGGTGGCGGACGTGTTCGACGCGCTCACCACGGAGCGGAGCTACAAGAAGGCGCTCTCGTTCGCCGAGGCGCTCAGCCTGATCCGGGCGGAGAGCCGGGGCCACTTCGACCCGGCCTGCGTCGCGGCCTTCGAGCTCTGCTGGCCGGAGGTCGTCGCGACGGGCCGCAACGGGGCGCGGACGCGCGCCGGGCGCGGGGCCGCGACCGAGCCCTGGGCGCGCGTGCCGATGCTGCTGCGGGAGACCTCCGCCGACAGGCCGGACGCGCAGGACGCGGCGGCCTGAGGGGCGCCGCGAGCGGTGGACGGCGCCGACGATCGTCCGGCCGCGCCGTGTGCCGGGATTGCCCTGGCGCCACCGCCGGACGCATGACACGGGGGAGAGCAGATCCAGCCCAGAGGCGCGTCCGAGCGGCGCGACGCCCCCGTGACCCAGCCC
>NZ_LSIX01000159.1:0-19876 GCF_001556475.1 Methylobacterium sp. CCH5-D2
GGGGCGCGGCGAAGAGGGCCTGCGCCGCCTCCGGCACCCGGGCCGGCGGTGGCGGCATGCCGTAGGTCTCGACGATCGCGGGGCGCAGGCCGAGCGCGGCTACCGGCAGCGCCGCCTCGCCGGCGCGGGCGGGCCCTGCCGCCGACGCGGCGAGCAGTCCGGCGGCGGCGAGGCCCCTCCGGATCCGCCGCCCCGTCGCCGCGCGTGCCATGGTCGATCCGGCGCGCGTCATCGTCATGGCTCGCGAAAGCTGCGTCCGAGGCTGTCGGCGAACGGCTTCAGGACGTAGCCGGCGAAGGTGCGGCGCTCACCCTCGATGTAGACCTGTCCGACCATGCCGGCGCCCAGCAGGTCGCGCACGCCGGGCTGCTCGGGCCGCAGCCGCACCTCCACCTCGAAGTAGTGCTGCCCGGTCCGCTCGTCCGAGGTGGCGTCGGCCGCAACCCGCGTGACGAGCGCCGGAACGTCGTCGTAGAGGCGCGCGTTCAGCGCCGAGATCTTCGCCCGCGCCGCCTGCCCGGTGCGCACATGGGTGATGTCGGTCGGCGCGACGCGCGCCTTGAGGGCGAGTTCGCTGCCCGCCGGCACGATCTCCGCCAGCACCTCGCCGGGCGCCGCGACGGCGCCGACCGTCCTATGCCGCGCGTGCACGACGGTGCCCGCCACGGGCGCGCGCACCTCCGTCAGCCGGACGGCGGTCTCGGCGGCGCGGATCTGGTCGGCGATCTGCCCGATCTCGGCGATGACGTCGGTCAGCCTGCCGGAGGTCTGGCGCTGGTCCGTCAGGCGTGCCTGGCGGATCCGCGAGCCGGTCTCCGCGACCTCGTCGGCGAGCGCGCTCTCCTCGGCCGCGAGGTTGGCGCGCTCCGCCCGCCGCGCGAGGAGTTGGTCCTCCGCGTCCCACAGCACCTTGCGCGCGAGGTGGCCGCGGGTCGCGACCGGGCGCATGGCGGCGACCTGCCGCTCCAGCGAGGCGACCTGGGCGGTCACCGCGGCCACGCGCTCGGCAAGGCCCTGCCTGCGCCGGCCGACCGCGTCCCTTCGGGCGACCATGGCCTCGATCTCGGCGAGCGCCGCCCCGCGGCCGCGCTCGAACTCGCGCGCCTGCTCCTGCAGGAGCCGCTCGTCGGGCCCGACCGTGCCGGCCGGTCCCGCCTCGGCGGTCCTGCGCAGGCCGAGCAGGGAGAAGCGGCCGTCGAGCGCGGTGTCGCCGCCGGCCGCGAAGGCGTTCTCCGCCTCGAGCCGCTGGCGCATCGCGTCGAGCACGGCGAGGCGGCCCCTGAGGCGGGTCAGTTCCGCCTGATCGTGGATCGGGTCGAGCCGGACCACGACGGTGCCGGCCTCGACGCTCTCGCCGTCGCGGGCGCCGATCTCCGCCACGACGCCGCCGGACCGGTGCTGCAGCACCTTGTTCTGTCCCGTCGCGATCACGACGCCCTCGGCGACGACCGCCGAATCGAGGGGGTAGGCCACCGACCAGACGAGGAAGAGGCCCGCGGCCGCCAGGATCGCCCGGCCCGCCCCGCTGAGGATGTCGTGCGTGTCGGTCCGGACGTCCTCGGCCCAACGCCCGCCCATGTCATCAGGAACCATGACGCAACCGGTCTCCGTCGTCATCGCGCAGCCGGTGCCGGGCGGCCGGCCCCCCGGCCTCAGGCCACACGGGAGGTCTGTCCGGCTGCCGGTGGGGCGGCCTGTCGGGCCGCCTCCGGCCCGGCCTCGGCGGGCGCGGCCGGCGGCGCGGCCTGGATGGTCAGGGGCTGCAGGGTTCCGTCCGCGATCGTGAAGGCCCTGTTCACCACGCGCAGGATCGAGGTGCGGTGGGCGGCGATCACCACGCTCGCGCCGCGCCGCCGCGCCTCCGCCACCGCGACCAGGAGGGCGCGCTCGCCGGGCTGGTCGAGGCTGGCGTTGGGCTCGTCCAGCACCAGCACCCGCGGGTCGCCGTAGAGGGCGCGCGCGAGCGCGATCCGCTGCTTCTGGCCCGTCGAGAGGGCGAAGCTCTGGTTGCCGACGAGGGTCCGGTAGCCCTCGGGCAGGCCGACGATCAGGTCGTGGACGCTGGCGCCCTTGGCGGCGGCGATGATCCTCTCCTCGGTGGCCTCGGGATCGAAGCGCGCGATGTTCATCGCGACCGTGCCGGGGAAGAACTCGATGTCCTGCGGCATGTAGCCGACGATTCGGCCCCACTGGCTCGACGGCCAGACGTCCTGCCCGATATCGTCGACGGAGACGGCGCCCGCGGTCGGCGGGACGGCGCCGACCATGATCCGGATCAGGGTCGATTTCCCGACCCCGGTCGGGCCGGTGATCAGCACGACCTCACCGGGCGCCACCCGCAGATTCACGTTGGCCAGCAGCGTGCGGTCGGGCTTGCCCGGGTCGGGCGCGTAGGCGACCGCATCGAGAGAGAGCCGGCCCTCGGGCTCGGGCAGGCTCATGCGGGCCTGGATCGACTTGTCGGGGCCGGTCAGCGCCTCGATGTCGCGGATGGCGGCGAACCCGCGCGAGATCTGCTCCCAGCCGCCGATGACCTGATCGATGGGCGTGAAGGCCTTGCCGGAGATCATCGAGGCCATGAAGATCATGCCCGCCGACATGTCGCCGTGGAGCACCAGGAAGGCGCCCCAGGCCATCATGATGACCTGGAGAGCCTGGCGGAACGTCTTGCCCACCGCCTGGTAGCGGGCCGACTTCGCGCCGGCCGCCTCGGTCTCCTTCAGGATGAGCGCGGTCTTGCGGCCCCAGATCGTCAGGAAGGTCGAGAGCATGCCGTGGGCGCGCAGATCGTCGATGCGCTGGAAAGCCCCTTGCGCGAACGCGGTGGCGTCGTTCTCCGCCTGGCGGCTGCGCTCGCGCTCGCGCTCGGTCGCGGCGACGTTGAGGCCGCTGAGCGCGGCCAGCACGCCGATGCCGACCACCGTGAGCAGGCCGAGGCTCCAGTGCAGCACCGTCATGATCAGCAGGTAGATCGGGATGAAGGGCAGGTCGAACAGCGAGACGAAGACGCGGCCACCCAGGAAGCCCCGGGCGGTCGCGAGGTCGCGCAGCGCCTTCCCCGACTTGGCGCCGGCCTTGGGATCCGCGGCCATCTTCGCGAACAGCTTGGGCGCGACCGAGACCGTGTATTTGGCGGCGGCCCGGACCGCGATCTGGCTCCGCACGGCGTCGGCCAGCCCCCAGACCACCAGCGCGCCGACCACGATCAGCGTCAGGTAGACGAGCGTTCCGATCGAACGGGAGGCGAGGACGCGGTCGTAGACCTGCAGCATGTGCAGCGACGGCGCGATGACGAGAATGTTGGCCAGGATGGAATACAGTAATATCGAGCGCGCGTGGGGCTCTATGCAACCCATTGATGCTCTCAACGAGCCAAACATTCGCAAGCACCCCTATTCGGCGCTGCGATCGTTAAAATATGTTGGTTAAGCAATGCTGAAAGCGCCCGGAACGGGCATTGGATCGATGTGCCGGCTTCGAAGCGTGCCGATCGAGTGAATCGGCCGGGACCGGATCAGTCGGACGTGCGGCGAGGTCAGACGACGTGTCTGCCGCCCATGAGGATGTGCTGCCGGAGGTAAATTCGGTCTTCGTGACGCGGTGTCGTGACCGGGCTGGATGCGGTAATCGAGACCGACGAACCCCATGGCGAAGGATCCGCTCGTGCGCGAGCGCGGTCCGATCACGCCGGCGGTCAGCGGGTTCGCATCGAAGCTGTCGCGGTAGGAGCCGGAGCGAACCTCCGTCCAGGCGTCGAACTCGAGCTTCGCGTCGGGCCGGAGGAGACGGGACAGGCTCGTCGAGGCCGAGAAGTTCGTGCTGCCGACGGCCGTCGAGCCGGTGACGTCCAGCGGACTCGCGCTGTAGGTCGGAACGAGTCCGCCCGTGCCGTCGGAGCTGAACGTCGCTCCGGTGAAGCGGTCGTGGAAGCGTCGCGTATCCGGCTGGGCCTGGGCGATCGCCTCGGCGCGCTGCTGGAGGAAGGAGCGAATGGCGGCCTGCGTCGTCCGGCGCACGCGTTCCTCGTCGAAGCCGGCGTTGAAGCTGCAACTCACGCGCGTTCCAGCCGCGACCGTGAAGGTGACGCTGTTGCTCGTCGCGGTGCCGTTCGAGCAACTGGAGCCTTGCAGGACGAATCCCGGCGGCAGACCCAGCGACGTGATGGAGTAGGTGCCGGCCGGCACTGTGTCGAAGCTGCGGGTGACGCGATTGCCCGTGCTCGAGAGCGTGAAGGAAGCCGCCCCCGGCAGCGTCGAGCCGAAGCCGAAGCTGCCGTCCCGTCCCGCCGCGTTCACCGTGAGCGTGATGCCGCCCGCAGCGGCCGCGACGGTCTGGGTCAGGGCCGCCGACGTGCTGCCCGCGTACGAAGCATCGCCGGAATAGACGGCCGTGATCGTGTGCGGCCCGGCTATGAGATCGCCCGTGGTGAAGGCTGCGCTGCCGGCCGCGAGGGCTGCCGTGCCGAGGACGGTGCCGCCATCGCGGAAGGCTACCGTCCCACCGGGCGTGCCGCCGGGACCGGAGATCCTTGCGGTGAAGCGAGCCGCCTGCAAAACCGTGCTCGGGTTCTGTGACGAGCTCAACGTGGTGGTGGTGAGGGCCGCAGTCACGACCTGATTGACGATCCCGGAGGTCGAGCCGCCGTTGTCGGCATCGCCGCTATAGGTGCCCGAGATCCCAGCTGCCTCGGAAGAGAGCGACACGAACCCCGCCTCTATGGACGGACGTGACCGTGCGAGCGGAGGGGCCTCGGCCTGCCGACGTGCCGGCAGAGTGCGGTCGAGATCGAAGCCTGATCATCCGCCGCGTGTCAGGTACGCAAAGGCTGCACGGCGCTCACGACAGCCCTGGCGCGGGTTGTACAGGCCACTCTCGCGTCAGGCTCCAGCCGTCGAGTCGGCCGGCCTCGAGGGCCTCCCGGGCGCAGCGATAGCCGATCCGCGCGATCGCCTCGTAGGAGGTCCAGGCCCTGAGATCGACCCCTGCGAGGGGCGGCTTGAGGATGGCGGCCGCCGAGGCGACGGCCCGCATCGTCTGCGCATCGCTCGACACGGTCGCCGCGCGCAGGAGGAGCGGAACGATCGCCGGCATGGCGGCCGGCATCCCGAGCCATTGGCGCACCGCGCGGCCGCGCCAAGTCCGGGCCGGCATGGTCTGGAAGGCGAGGTCGCTGCCGACGTCGATCGCGAGCACGGGCCCGCGCTCCATCCGGGCGGCGATGTCGGCCGGCAGGTTGTTCATCATGCCGCCATCGACGAGCACGCCGTCCTCCGTGCAGACCGGTGGCAGCAGCCCGGGGATGGCGATGCTGGCGCGCAGGGCCGTGGGCAGGTCGCCGCTGCGATGGATCATCGCCGAGCCGGTGGTGAGGTTCGACGAGACGCAGAAGAAGGGCAGCCAGAGATCCTCGATCCGCGCCCCGCCGAAGCGCTGGACGAGCCCCGCATCGACCTTCGCGCCGCGGGTGAGCGCGTGATAGGGCAGCGTGTAATCGTTGAGCGGGTTCTGCCCGACGAAGGACTCGACGGTCTGGTGGTGGATGCGCTCCAGGCTCCAGCCCATCGCGACGCTCGCCGCGATGATCGCACCCATGCTGGTCCCGCCCACGAAGTCGATGTCGCGGCCGGCCTCCTCGAGCGCCCGCAGCACGCCGAGATGGGCGAGGCCGCGTGCGCCCCCGCCGCCGAACGCGATCCCCCGCGCGCAGCCGCTCGCCAACCGCGCCAGCCGGCAGATATCGGCCTCCCGGCCCCCGCGTACCTGAACGCGCAACGCGGCCGGAAGGGCCGCGACGGCCGGATGGAGCGGCCTCGGACGCTCTGCCTCGGGCTGCTGATCGACCGCGAGGTCCATGCGCACCCATTCGGAGCGTAGGCGCGCGACATAGGCCTCGCTGCCGGGCCGAGGCGGTTCCCCGGGCGCGGCGAGCAGGAGGACGTGGTCGGCCTGACGCAGGCAGAGCTGGCACCAGGGGCAGTCGATCTGGTGGGCGATGTAGATCGTGCGGTCGTGGGCCGCCTCGAAACGATGGAACCAGGATTCGTCGACGCCCTCCGGCCATTGGGCGAGGCAGCCCGTCCGGCCCGGCAAGATCTCATCCAAGGCCAGGGCCAGCCGCCTTCCGAACGCGGTGGCGGAGGGTCCTTCGGTGACCGCGAGAACCGCGAAGGTCCGCGGCGACCGCTCCACCGGGCGCGCTTCCTGAGCCGCGCGCAGCCGGTCGGCGAGCAGCCGTGAGAAGTAGAGCAACGTCCCCGGGTGCTCCGCGACGATCTCCTCGAAGGCGTCCCGGGTCAGGCGCAGCAGCTGCGAGTCCCGCAGCGCGAGCGCCGTGGCCGAGCGTGGGGCGCCCGAGAGCAGCGCCATCTCGCCCACGGCGTCGGGCGGGACCAGACGCGCGACGCGCCGGACGCCTCCGGTGCGCGCGTCATGGGTCGAGATGCCGATGCTGCCCGAGACGAGGATGTAGAGCGCATCGCCCGCCTCGCCCTGCTCGAAGAGCGGCCGGCCGCCCGCGACGGCGATGCCGGCCATCCGTCCGCGGACGGCGGCGCAGGCGGTCGGGTCGAGGCCGGACAGGAAGGGGATCCGCGGCCCGCTCATGCGCCGTCGGCCTTGAGCTGCCGCGCGGCCAGCGCGTAGCCGCCTCCGGCCCCGTCGACGAAGTGGACGTGATCGGCCGCGACCGCCGACGGCGTGATGCAGGTGACGATCGCGGCGTTCTGGCGGTGCACGCCGTAGCGCAGCACGCCGCTCGCCCGCGCCGCCCGCAACCGGGCCTCGACCGCGTCGGCGGTCGGGGCGTCGCAGGCCACGGTCATGCGCAGGCCGTCGTCGAACTTCCGGAAATCGGTGTTGGCGACGACCTCGCGGAGATAGCGGCCCGGGGAGAAGCGCCCGAGCGTCAGCCGGCTGCGGAAGATCGCGAGCGAGAGGCCGGCGCGGATCAGCACCTGCAGCCGCCGCAAGGCCCGAGATCCGAGGAGCGGGCCGCGCAAGCGCGCCTCGATCTGCCAGCCCGATGGTGGCCAGCCCAGGGGCGGCCCCGCGGCCGGCAACGGGCGGCCCATGCGCGGCATCGCCTCGATCAGTCCGAGAACGTCGGCCAGCGCGTCCCGGACGGCCGTCCGCTCGGCCCCGGTCAGCGGGACCGCGAGGACCGAGACGATCAGGCCCGTCGCCGCCGGTACCGGCTCGAAGCGACAGGACAGGCCCGTCAGGTCGGGCCGGGTTCCCGCAGGCGCCGCGTGGACGGCGTAGGCGCCGGCCTTCGTCCGCGCATCCGCGAAGGCGAGGCCGCCCCCCTCGAACATCGCGTAGGCCACCGCCTCGGAGGCGGCGTAGCGCGCCACGCGCAGGTCGTGCCCGGCCGCCCGGACCGCGCGGACCGGAACCAGGGCCGCGCGCAGGGTGAGTCCGAGTTCCTCCCGGACGAAGGTCACGGTCGCCGCAAGCGCCGCCTCGACGGTCGCTCGGTCCGACGGCGGCAGGACGAGGCTCGCGCCGTCCCCCCCGAACACGAAGGCCAGGGCACGGCCGTGCAGCGCGTTGCGCACCGCCGCGATCGCGGCAGCGCCCGCCATGTTCACCTCGCGATAGCGCCCGGCCGCGATCGCCCCGGTCGAGTCGATCACGTCGCAATGGCCGATCCACCAATCGTCCGGCACCGGCGCGAAGACGGAGGTTTCCAGTACGTCCGTGAACCGCGTGAACGGCGCGAGGCGTTCGTAGGCGAAGCCCGCTCGCGACGCGGCGTCCGTTCCGGCCGCGGGGGGCTCATCCGGCCGATGCAGCTGCGCCATCGCCATGGGGGACGCTCCGGCGGGCGCGAGACCCGCCGACTCGATCACGGGGGCGGCATCATATCCTGCGGCGCGATCCTTGGCATGTCCTTGAGTTGATCGAGCGGCACCAGCGCCATCACCGTCCCGCTCGGCATCCTCACGAGGTTGACCATCGCCGCGCCGCTCTTCCGGTCCCTGGCGGTGGCGACCATCAGCTCCATCGGCTGAAAGGGCGTGACCGTGAAGTCGTGTCCCCAGGCGCTGACCAGGTTCGAGAGCGAAGCCCGCGCCGCACCGACGGCGGCGAGGATCAGTCCCGCGATCAGAATGGTCCGCATCGGTCCCCTCTCCCTCCGTCGAGCCCCGTATCCACCGGGCGGCGGATCGCCGCCGGCGGGCCCCGCCCCTCGTTCCCGCGCTCGATCTCACAGGATGCCCCCGATGCGGATGCCGAGGTTCTCGGGGCCGCGCAGCGAGGCACCGGGGCGGTAGGGCGGCGGATCGGCGAGCAGCCTCGGATCGCGCAGCCGCCGGCAGAGCGCCACCAGCGCGATCTCGGCCTCGATGCGGGCGAGCGGTGCGCCGACGCAGTAGTGGAGGCCGCCGCCGAAGCCGAAATGCTGGATGTCGGTGCGGTCAGGGTCGAACCGGTCCGGCTCCGGAAAGCGCTCGGGATCGCGGTTGCCCGCGGCGAAGAGCAGGACGATGGGGGCACCCTTCGGGATCGTCGTGCCCGCCACCGCGATGTCGCCGAGCGCCTTGCGGGTTCGAAAATGCACCGGCGGCTCGTAACGCAGGAGTTCCTCGATGACCTGCGGCGCCCGCTCGGGGTCGGCTCTGAGCCGACCGAGCTCGTCCGGGTGGCGCAGCAGCGTCAGCATGCCGTTGGTGATGAGGTTCACCGTGGTCTCGTGGCCGGCCACGAGGAGAAGAACCGCCGTGGCGATCAGGTCGACCTCGCCCATGCCCGGCCGGTCGCGCCGGGCGAGCCCGCTCAGCATGTCGTCGCCAGGCTGTCGGCGCTTCCGCCGGATCAGCGCACGCATGTAGTCCGCGATGGCGTCGAAGGTCGCCACCGTCTCGCGCCGCGCCTCCTCGTCCCGGCGGGCATCCGGCTCCAGTGCCGTGGCGAGGCGCGTCGCCCAGGCGTGGAATTGCGGCTCGTCCTGCTCCGGCACCCCGAGTGCCATACGCGGCCGGGCAGTCGCGCCAGCGGCGGCCTGAGGTAAGCACGTGCAGGATGCCCGAGATAACCTGCCGGTCGTTCTTGCGCTCGGGCCCAGGCTGGTCCTTCGGCATGAACGGCTCGATCACCGCCCGCTGGTCGTCCGAGAGTCAGAACAGATCCGCCATCGCCGCCTCCGCGCTGCAAACGGCGGCGGTGAATCACAAAACCAAAACCCTCGCAACGCCTTGGTCCAGTTCACCCCCTAAAGAACCAGGGCGAGTTCGTCGCGATGGCGGCGAGTGTCTATCTGCACGGCCGGTTGGCGCGTGAGCCCTTCACCCGGGACGAACTCCGCCAGACGTAGCCGTTGTACTACCGCTACCTTACCAAGCTTTTCGGCCCGGCCAGCGCCTGAGGTATTCAACGCGCGAACTGCGCTCTTCATCAACTTCATCCTGCAGACGGCCCGGAGCCATCGCAGCGCCGAGAAATGGGGGCGCCAATGTGCCCGCCCCCGCTGATGTAATGGCCGCCCGGCGCGCGTCTTCTTCAGGCCGTAGAAAAGACTTTCGAAATGGTAGTTCTTGAACTCAGCTTCGGTTCGAAATTTGCACACCTAATATTCGGCTTTGCGCCACATGCGGCTTTCGCACAGAGCTGCGCGAATGGCTGCTTAGCCTTCGGAAGCTGCCATTAACGTGTAACAGCAGGTCCGGGCGGCCACGACGTCCTCGGCAACGAGCCGCCGCCGAAGCAACACGAACAAGAATGCTCCACCGTGATCGGCGGTTGGTTCAAAAGCAAGGCACTTAACAACCGCTGAAAGCAGTCGTCGGGTTCCTTGATGGGATGCCCGGGCGCGCTCACGTCCGAGCTTGGCTGACTGCCGTCGGTGCAGCGAACATCTTGCCCCGCAGCAGTAGCATCACGGTCATGATGGCAAGGCCGAGGACGAGGCCGTTCGCGGCCAGGAACAGCGCCGGAGCGAGGACGGAGAGCGCTCCGGCATCGCCGTGGGCGACCAGGCGAACCGGGGCCGTGGCCATGGCACCGAAGCTGAAGGCCCAGAGCCCAGGGACAGCGCCGGCCTTCGCAATCCAGGGCGCGAGCCGCGCCTAGACCAGGACCTGAAGCAGGCCGTAGCCGATCAGGGCATGCGCGAAGAGGTCCGGCGCCCCGCCCCCGACCGAGAGGTAGGCCATGGCCCCGACCGGCGCGGGCGCCAACTGGATGCCCAGCGTCGGCCGCAGAGCAACAGGCTTCTCGGTCCCGGTCAGCAGGCGGTGGAGCAGCACCGATTCCATCGCGAGCCAGGAGAACAGGCCGGCGCCGAACGCGAGCTGGCCCCAATCGGTGAGACCGAGGACCGCGCCCACAGTAGCCGATACGAAGCTGCCAGCCACGGTCGGCAGATACTGCACCGCGGTCGTGGCAACGTAGTCCCTACCGCCTTGCCAGAGGCCGCCCGTCCGCCAGACCACGAAGCCGAGCGTGAACAGGACGCCGAGGCCGAACAGGACGGTTGCGGCTCCGGCCGAGTAGGGGATGAGCCCGCCCGCGACGAGCATGGTTGCAACGCCGGCGAGGCCGATGAAGCAGCACTGGACCGCATCGACCGCCTCTGCCGCCAGCTTGTCGGGAGCGAGGACGGCCTTGAAGGCATAGAGGACGATGAGCACAACCCAGACCGCGCCGGCAAGGGCGTAGACCGTCTCCCCGACGAGCGCGGACATGTGCCACGCGAGCGCGGCCGCGCGCCAAGCGCCGCCGAGGCCGGACAGCCCCAACACGATGCCGAAGTCGGCGACCGGCGTGTTCGCGGCGACCTCCCTGAGGCGTTGCGCGAGGTGGAGGCGTGGGCCGCCGACGAGAGAGACCGAGTTCATGATCCACCTCCTGCGAAGTCGGGATGTCGTCGGGCGGGCGCTGCGCCCACTACTTCTCGGCCAGGATGATAATGGACTGCGGTCCTGAATTTCATTCCGCTCTCGGTAATGGAGAGGTTCGCGACGCGATGCTTGAGGACGACCGCTCAGCCACCGATCTCGACCTCGTCGAAGCATGGAGAAGCGGTGGTGGAGATGGATAGGACCTGGTTCATCACGGGCTCGTCGCGGGGGCTCGGCCGGGCCTTGGCCCAGGCTGTCGTCGCGGCGGGTGAGCGGCTCTGCGCGACGGCGCGCGATCCTGCCGCGCTCGCGGACCTCGTCGAGGCCGGCGGCGAGCGCGTGCTAGCGGTGCCCCTCGTTGTCAGTGACGAGGCAGGCGCGCGCCGGGCGGTCGAGGCCACGGCGGAGCGGTTCGGTCGGATCGACGTGCTCGTCAACAATGCCGGGAACGGCGACGTCGCGCCCATCGAGGAAACCGACCTCGCCTCGTTCCGCGCGCAGGTCGAGACGAACCTGTTCGGCGTAGTCAACGTCACCAAGGCGGCCATCCCGCTGTTCCGGGCGCAGCGACGCAGCCACTTCCTGCAGGTCTCCTTCATCGGGGGCGAACCGGCGCGACCGGGCGCGGCCCGTACTCGGCCGCGAAGTTCGGCGTGGAGGGGTTCTCCGAGGTTCTCGCCATCGAGATGAAGCCCTTCACCCTCTCGGGGTGCTTGAGGGCGAGGCGGTAGCCGACCGGCGCGCCGTAATCCATCACGTACATCGCGTAGGACTTGGCGCCGCGTTGGCCGAGCAGGCCGTCCACGAGGTCGGCGTAGTGGCCGAATGTGTAGGCGAACTGGGTGTGGTCGGGCGCGTCGCTCTGGCCGAAGCCGCGGTAGTCGGGCGCGATGACGCGGTGGCGGTCCGCGAGCGTCGGGATCAGGTTGCGGAACATGGGAGGAGGTCGGGAATCCGTGCAGGAGCAGCACGGCCGGGCCGTCGGCCGGGCCGGCCTCGCGATAGAAGACCTTCACGCCGTCGACCGTCGCGGAACGGTAGTGGACCGTCGCCAGTGCCTAGGCGGCATCCGCGGCTTGCTCCGCCTTGGCATGAGGGGGAAGGACGGTGCCAGCCGTCGTGAGTATCAGGGCAAGCAGAAGGTGTTTCATCGGTGTCTCCTTTCGTGGGGGCGTAGAGGACCTCGCCGCCTCATGGAGACATCATCGGTGTTCAGCTTGCAGGCGTTAATCGACGTCGTGTGGAAGGCATTGTGGTCGCCTGCGGAACAGATAGGATCGCTTGGTGCCGATGACCTCGGCCAGGTCGAACCGACCCGGACCGAGGCCTCGCATCGACCCTGCGCCCTCTCAGTTGAGCAGCCGGCTTCCCCGGAGCGCCGCGACGGCCATGTCGACGAAGCTCCTGACCTTCGCCGGCGCCTGCCGCCCCTCGGGGTAGACGACATGGATGGGCAGCGGTTCCTCCTCGTAGTCGGCGAGCACGACCTGCAGGCGGCCTTCCATCAGGGCGGAGCCGATCTGGTAGTGCAGCACCCGGGTCAGGCCCCAGCCCGCGAGCGCCGCGGCGATGCCGGCTTCGTTCGTGTTGCTCATCAAGGCGGGATGGACCGTCACGCGCTGATCCTGCGCGAACCGCCACTCCGTCGAGGCCCAGGCGCCCGTGGACATGGCGACGCGGTGGTCCCTCAGGTCCTGCGGTGTCTGCGGGACGCCGTGCCGCTCGAAGTAGTCCGGCGAGCCGCAGACGACGCGGCGCACCGACCCGACCCGCGTAGCCGTGAAGCCGGAATCCGAGAGGTGGCCGATGCGCACGGCGACGTCGATGCCTTCCTCGACGATGTTGACCTGCCGGTCGACGAATAGCGTCCGTGCCGCCATGGTCGGGTAGGCGTCGAGGTAGTCGGTCACGATGGGCAGCACGTGCATGTGGCCGAACAGGACAGATGCCGTCACCGCGAGGGTTCCGGACGGCGTCGCGTAGGAACCTGCGGCGGCAGCCTCGGCCTCGACGATGTCGGCAAGGATGCGCCGGCAATCCTCGTAGTAGCGGCCTCCGGCCTCCGTGAGCTTCACGGAGCGGGTGGTGCGCACGAACAGCCGGGCGCCGACGGTCTCTTCGAGCGCGGCGACGGCCCGCGTCACGGCCGGCGGGCTCATGTGCATCAGGCGCGCGGTCTCGGCGAAACTCGCCGTCTCCGCGACCTTCGCGAAGATCCGCATGGCCTGCCAGCGGTCCATGTCCCTGCTCCCCCGTCCCCAACGGCCCGGCCATCATGGCCTTGACGAATACAGCTGTTCGAGCGGGCGCGCCGCCAAGCCGTCGCGCCATGGTGAACGGCATGTCGGGCCAGGCCGCCTAGCCGTCGCGGGCGACCGTGGGTTCAGGGTCCGGCGCCGCTCCGTCGCTGGCGAGCTCTATGGCGAGGCTCTCGATCTCGCGGCAGACCTCGGCGGGGATGCCAGACCACACCGCCCGCGCACGCTCCTCGTGAAGGCGCCCGCCGTCCCGCGAGGCCGCCGCCAGGGCCAGGGCCAGCGCCCGCGACGTGCGCGCGTCGAAGCTCCGGCCGCGGCGCGCGGCGTCGACCTCGACGCCGCACATCCCGAGCCCGCGGGCCTCCGCTTCCCGCCCCGGAGAAACGGGCGGGTCGCGGCCGTCATCGGCCAGGGCGAGCGCGACGGACAGGCGCACGCGCCCGTCCAGGGTGAAGGAAGACATGGCCGCATTCCCAGGCTTCAAAGGTCGGTTCAGAAGCCGAAATGGCTGAGACCCGGATGGTCGTCCGGACGGCGGCCGAGCGGCCAGCGGAACTTGCGGTCCTCCTCCCGGATCGCGTGTTCGTTGATGCTGGCGTGGCGGGCCCGCATCAGCCCGTCCTCGGCAAACTCCCAGTTCTCGTTGCCGTAGGCCCGGAACCACTGGCCGCTGTCGTCGCGGTACTCGTAGGCGTAGCGCACGGCGATGCGGTTGCCGGTAAAGGCCCAGAGCTCCTTGATCAGGCGGTAGTCGAGCTCGCGGTTCCACTTCCGGGTCAGGAAAGCCTGGGCCTCGTCGCGGCTGCTGACGAACTCGGCCCGGTTACGCCAACGGGTGTCGGTCGTGTAGGCCAGGGCGACCTTGGCCGGGTCGCGGCTGTTCCAGCCGTCCTCGGCGAGGCGGACCTTCTCGATGGCGCTCTCTTCAGTGAACGGCGGCAGCGGTGGACGGGACATCGGCTTCTCCTCGGGGTTTTCGGGGTGGAAACGTATCGAGAGGGCGGTCGGCGGGCCGGGACCCTCGGCCATCGGCGCCGGTCAGAGGGCGAGATGGACGGGCCCACTGCCCGCGGCCGGGGTGGCCGAGCAGATCAGCACCTCGTCGTCCGCGCGGGGTGCTGTGGGGGCCTTCGCGTAGGTAACGGCGCCCTTGAGGAGCTTCGTCCTGCAGGTGCCGCAGGTGCCGGTCCGGCAGCTGAACTCCGGGCTGAGGCCGCGGGCTTCGGCGAGTTCCAGCAGCGACCCCGAACCCGGCACCCAGCGCGCCTCCTTCGACGCGTTCAGGAAGGCGACCGGAACTGGCTCCGTCGACGCACGCGGCAGCGTGGCCGCCTCGGCGTCCGCCGGCACGCTCCTGACCAGCGACGAGGGGCCGAAGGTCTCGGCGTGGATGCGGTCGTCGGCGACGTTCAGGTCGCGCAGCCCGTCGTAGAGCGCCTGCGTGAAGGCGGTCGGACCGCAGAGGTAGAAGTCGTAGTCGCCGAACGGCAGCACGCGGGCGAGCAGCGCCATGTCGATCCGGCCAGCGACATCGTAGTCGACGCCCGCCACCGCATCCCCGGGCGCGCTCAGCACCCGCACGACCCTCACCGCGCTCCCGGCCGCGGCGGCGAGCTCGGCCACCTCCCTATCGAAGGGACGCTCCTCCTTGGAGCGGGCCGCCTGGACCAGTGTGGTCGGCCGGATGCCCCGGGTGCGCAGGCCCTCAAAGACGAGGTGGCGCAGCATCGCCAGCAGCGGCGTGATGCCGATGCCGCCGGCGAGCAGCACGGCCGGCCGCTTGGCATGGGCGTCGATGGTGAAGCTGCCGGCCGGCGCCCGCCCCTCGACCAAGTCGCCGACCCGCAGCGTGTCGTGGAGGTGCCCGGACACAGTGCCATCGCGCTTGACGCTGATCCGGTAGACCGCGTCCGAGGGCGCGACCGAGAGCGTGTAGGTGCGGATGACCGGCTTGTCCGCGCCGGGGAGCGGCACACGGATGGGCAGGTGCTGCCCCGCCTGGTGCGGGATCAGCCCGGACCCGTCCGCAGGCTGGAGGTGGAAGGAGCGGATCGCGCGGCTCTCGTCGACGATCTTCGTGACCGTGAACGGGCGCCATTGCGTCGCGAGGTCAGCGGCCCGGAGCCGGTCGGCGGCCGCGTGCCAGTCACCGGTCATCAGGGAGTTCGGCGACCAGCCGTCCGCCTGAAACGTCCAGCGCAGGGGCAGCGCGCCCCGCCGCCGCACGACCCGGCGGGGCCGGAACGTCCAGAGCCGTTCAGCGCCCTGGAAGGCGGCGATCTCGGGGGAGGACAGGACGACCTCGGCGTCGCCCGTCATCTGCAGGAGGTCGCCGGTCTCGAAGTCGGCGAAGACGAGGCCGGCCCGGCCGTTCAGGAGGATGTTGCCGAGCGTGGCGAAGAACAGGTTGCCGGCGAAGTCGGGGACCGTGAGCGTGCCGTCCTCGGCGACGCGAACGAAGCCGGCCTTGCCGCCGCGGTGCGAGACGTCGACCTGGCGGCGGCCGTCGCGCTCGGCGTAGGAGGCGACGAAGAACGTGTCGGCACCCTCGACAATGGCGCGCGCGTCCGCGTCGAGGCCGGCGTTCTCCTCGACGGTTCCAGAAAAGGGCTCGCGCGGGTCGCGGACGAAGGCGAAGTCGCGCAGCTGGATGTACAGCGGGCAGTTGCCGAAGCTCTGGTCGACGGCGAAGTTCAGAACGCCGTCCGCCGCGGCGCGGATGAGGCCGTTGACGCGGTTGCGTCGGCGGGTATGCAGCTCGATCCCGAGCAGCCCGATGGCGTCCCCGTCGCGCAAGCCCGCGCTCGCCGGGTCGCTCGGATCCGGCCGCACCGCGATGTCGAGTGTCGTCGGCGTCGGCGAGGCGATGAACCCGGGACCGCCGGCGACCAGCGTCGCCCAGGCGTCGCCCCGACCGTCGACGCTGCCGGCCACGATGAACGGGATCTGTTCGTAGAACGCGCGGTGTTGGTCGGGCATGAAGTCCCGCACCACCCGGCGCCCGACCTGCTCCATCCGCTCGGCCACGCCGACCTGCTGCTGGATGGCCTTCTCGCCCGGATGCCAGGGCGACGACTTCGTGATGGTCGGACCGTCGCTCATGATACTCTCCCGTCCGGTTCGGGCGGGCGCGCCTGGCGGCGCGACCGCGCGCCAAGGTCACGCGGCGGCCGTGAGGCCGGCCGGCGTCTGAACGAAGGGGACGAAGCCCGGCAGGGCCTCGATCCGGCGCAGGTACGCGTTGACGTTGGCGTAGCCGGAAAGGTCGACGTTGCCCTCGGGGGCGCGCGCCAGGTAGCTGTAGAGCGCCACGTCCGCGATGGTGGGGTGCTGGCCGACCAGCCAGTCGCGACCGGCGAGATGGGCCTCCAGGCGGCCCAGCAGCGTGTGCGCCCGGCCGATCACCTCCTCCGGGTTGAACTTCGCGCCGAACACGGTGACGAGGCGCGCGGCGGCCGGGCCGTAGGCGAGCTCGCCGGCCGCGACCGACAGCCAGCGCTGCACGGCGGCCTCGCCCTCTGCGTCCACCGGCAGCCACTCCGCGCGCCCGAGCTTCCGGGCCAGGTACACGAGGATGGCGTTCGAGTCCGAGACAACCGTCCCGTCATCGTCGAGGACCGGCACCTGCCCGAACGGGTTGAGGGCGAGGAACTCGGGGCGCTTGTGCGCGCCCGCCTTCAGATCGACCTCGATGGCCTCGTGGGCCACGCCGAGCAGCGAGAGGAACAGGCGGGCCCGGTGCGCGTGGCCAGAGAGGGGATGATGGTAGAGCTTCATGACCGTGTTCCCTGAATTTCGGACCGGGCGAAGCCCCGAACCGCAGGGACAAGGTGCCCCGGTGGAAGCACGGCGAGAATGCTCGTCCTTCGCAGTGCATTGTTGTCGCGAGCGGAACAATCCAACGCGAGGGGAGCCGGTCGTCACCGTGCGGTCGGTGCCCGGCCCCCTTCGAGCGGTTACGCCTGCCCCGTCGCGGCCAGGAAGCCGGCGTAGTTGTTGCCGGCGAAGGACAGGTGGTCGCCCATCAGCTTCGCGTGTGCCTCGCCGGTGGCGGACTGCCAGCGAGTGAGGAGTTCCGTGCCGACGGCGACCGAGTTGATCGGCACGATGCCGGCCTGGACCATCCGGGTGATGGCTGCGTCCTCGACGAGCTTGCTCCAGGTGCCGGAGGCGTCGACGACAGCGTAGACGTCGTATCCCGCGTCCTTCGCCGACAGAGCCGCGAAGTCGGCGTTGTCGAAGGCGTCGATCTCGCCCGGCCGATGCACGATGGCGGCGTTCGGCAGGCCCTGCGCCACCACCGGCATGATCGGGCCGTTCGGGCCGTCCGAAGCGCTAGTCATGATCACGGCCGGAAGGCCGTAGACCTGCGCGATGGACACGAGCGCCTTCACGTTGTTCTGGAAATTCGCGGGCGACTGGGTCTGCACACAGTTGGCGAGCCCGGTCTGATGGTCGACGAACAGCACGGCGGCGTTCTCGGCAGTCAATCTCTCGTAGGACATGACGTTCTCGTTCGGGTGGGGCGGCCCCGCTCCGGAACTGCCTGACACCCCGAAGATGCCGTCCCACGTCCGGCGCCACTAGCCGTCTTTCCAGGCACTGTGCGTCCCTGAATGCGGGACGCCGTGATGGCGAGCACGTCCTCGGGCGGGATCATATGGCCACGGCGAAGCGGCTTACCGGCCGAGGCGCTCCATCAGCACGTCCGTCAGCAACATTCTGCCGCTTGGAAATGTCTTTTCCAGAGCGAGAACTTTCCTTAGTCCGGCCTCGACGCAGGTTTGCTTCTGAAATTGGCTGGACTGTCGAGGCTTGACCGGCACGACACACGTCACGCCAACCGCTTCAGCTCAGTATCGCGCCGCAGAAGCCACGGCTTCCGGAAGGCGGGCGATCGAATGGGGAATGCGCTCATGGCCGCCGTCACGCAGACCTTCGAGAACGCGCTCAACCAGACCGGCAATCCGCTCGTCCTCGGCGGCTTCGTCTATGCGCAGCGCAGCTATTCGGGTGCGGCGACAGGCACCCTGGCCGTCCAGAACTTCACCACGCTCTTCAGCCGCGACGCGCAACTCCAGACCGGCCAGGGGACAGGCGTGCAGGTCGGCGTCCTGGACGGATCGGGCTACCTGTCAATCTCCCAGGCCTCCGGCGGCCAGTTCGATTTCGACCAGTTGGACTTCAACAGCGGAACCCTCCTCGGAGCCGCCACCAACACCTACTTCGTCGGATTCAGGAACGGTGTGCAGGTCGTCTCCGGCGACGCGTTCCAGTTGCTCAACCTCAGCGGTCTGCTCGGCGATCAGCAGATCACCTTCGGGGACCGGTGGGATGGCCTGACCGAGGTCCGGATCTTCAACGGCAGCCTTCTCGATCTCAGTCTCGGTCGGCTCGGCTTCCGGATCGACGACGTGGTCTTGAACGACCGGTACGCCCCGAGCGCACCGAGCCTGAGTGCGGGCGTTGCCGTCACTGGTGACAACACCCCGACGCTCACCGGCACGGCCGAGGTCGGCTCGACCGTCGCGATCTTCAACGGTGCGACGCAGATCGGGACCGTCACGGCGGGCGCCAACGGGCAGTTCGCGTTCACGCCGACGACACCGCTGGCCGACGGAACCTACACCCTGACCGCGCGCGCGACGGATGCTGCCGGAAACGCGAGCGTTCCCTCGACCAGCGTCGCGCTGACGATCGACACGGCTGCGCCCGGCGCGCCGAGTGTCACGGCGCCGGCCCTGACCAACGACAGCACGCCCACCATCACGGGCACGGCGGAGGCCGGCACCACCGTCACGCTCCTGAGCGGGACCACCGTGCTCGGCACCGCGGTCGCGGGTGCCAACGGCACCTACACCTTCACCCCCACCACACCCCTGCCTGACGCCACCTACGTCCTGCGCGCCACCACCACCGACGCGGCCGGGAACGTCAGCGGTGCCTCCGCCGCCACCTCCGTGCGGGTCGACACGATCGCCCCCGTCGTCCCCGCCTTCACCTCAGCGGGCGGCACCACCACCGACAACACACCCACCCTCACCGGCACGGCGGAGGCCGGCGCCACCGTCACCATCCTCAACGACACCGCCGTGCTCGGCACAACCGTCGCCGGCTCCAACGGCACCTTCAGCTTTACGCCCACGACGCCCCTGCCGGACGGTCCCCTCAGCCTGACCGCCCGCGCCACGGACGCGGCCGGCAACGCCTCGCCCACCTCCGCCGCGCTCGGCCTGACCATCGACGCAACCGCCCCGGCCGCCCCGGTGCTGGCCGCCTTCACAGGCCCCACCAACGACACCACGCCGACCATCACCGGCACGGCGGAGGCCGGTGCCACCGTCACGGTCCTCAACGGCACCACCGTGCTCGGCACCGCAATCGCCGACGCCAACGGCGCCTTCAGCGTCACGCCCGCCCTGCCGCTGCCGCAGGGCACCGCGAGGCTGACGGCCACCGCCACGGACGCGGCCGGCAACACCTCGGTCCTCTCGGCCGCCACGCCGGTCACGATCGACACCCTGGCGCCGGCCGCCCCCGTGCTCGCCGCCTTCACAGGCCCCATCGGCGACACCACCCCCGACATCACCGGTACCGCCGAGGTCGGCGCCACGGTGACGGTCACGAGCGGCGCCACCGTGCTCGGCACCGCGGTGGCTGGAGCGGACGGCCGCTTCACCCTCACGCCCACCGGGCCGCTGCCGCAGGGCACCAGCACGCTCACGGCGACCGCCACGGATCTCGCCGGCAACACCTCGCCGGCCTCCACGGGCATCG